>CAMBDR010000273.1 GCA_945864765.1 Janthinobacterium lividum
CGACTGTCTGTTCGATGGCGGCGTCCTGGCTCGCTTCAAAAGCCAGCAGGGCGCGCAACTGGCCATGAAAATCGGCAGCCCGACTATCGAGCTTGCGCATGGCAAACGGCTTTTCGGACAAGTTCGCGCACGAGTTTTCGGATGAATTCGCAGACAAATTCGTCATGCCGCCTCCCGTGCCTGGCTGGCGCGCTCAAAGGCATCCAGAATCGGCTTCAAACGCGCCCGTTTCAGTTTCAATGCGGCTTGATTAACCACCATGCGCGAAGAAATCTCCATGATTTCTTCCACCTCGTGCAAATGATTGGCGCGCAAGGTGTTGCCACTGCTGACCAAATCGACAATCGCATCGGCCAAGCCGACCAAGGGGGCCAATTCCATCGAGCCATACAGCTTGATCAAATCCACGTGCACGCCTTTTTTGCCGAAATGCTCACGGGCGATTTGAACAAATTTGGTGGCCACGCGCAAACGCCGCCCTTGTTGCACGGCACTGGCATAATCAAAGCCCACGGGCACCGCGACCGACATGCGGCAGCGCGCAATGTTCAAATCAATCGGTTGATATAAGCCTTCGCCGCCGTGTTCCAGCAACACGTCTTTACCCGCCACGCCAAAATCGGCGGCACCGTGTTGCACATAGGTTGGCACATCGGTGGCGCGCACAATAATCACCCGTAACATCGGATCATTGGTCGCCAAAATCAATTTGCGCGAGGTTTCCGGGTTTTCCAATACCTCGATGCCTGCTGCATGCAATAGCGGCAGGGTATCGTCAAAAATCCGCCCTTTGGATAAAGCCAACACCAAACCCGTATCATTGCCATTGCCCGCTATCGCCCCCAAGCCATTCAAGTCATTCATGATTTCACCCGTACAATATCCGCACCCACAGCGGAGAGCTTCACTTCCATGCCATCATAACCCCGGTCGAGGTGGTAAATTCGATCGATCAAGGTTTGCCCTTGTGCCGCCAAACCGGCAATCACCAGCGACGCCGAGGCGCGCAAATCGGTGGCCATAACAGGCGCGCCAACCAATTTATCCACGCCGGTAACAAAGGCGATTTTGCCTTCGGTTTCAATGCTGGCCCCCAGACGATTGAGCTCTTGCACATGCATGAAGCGGTTTTCAAAAATCGTTTCGGCGATATGGCTGGTTCCGTGTGCAATGCAATTAACGGCCATAAACTGGGCTTGCATATCGGTTGGGAAACCGGGGTATTCGGTGGTGCGAAAACTTACCGCCTTGGCGCGCCCTTGCATTTTGGCGCGTATCCAGTTTGGCCCACTGCTCAAAACCAGGCCCATTTCGCGCAATTTATCCATGGCCGCATCCAAAATATCGGGGCGCACGTCGTTGAGCAGCAAGTCGCCGCCGGTCGCTGCCACCGCGCATAAAAAGGTTCCGGTTTCGATGCGGTCAGAGATCACCCGGTGCTGCGCGCCATGCAATTGGGGCACGCCCTGAATGATCAGGCGGTCACTACCGATGCCGTCAATCTTTGCGCCCATGGCGACCAGCAAATGCGCCAGATCGGTCACTTCCGGCTCGCGCGCGGCGTTTTCGAGAATGGTTTCGCCTTCGGCCAGGGTGGCGGCCATCAGCAGGTTTTCGGTGCCAGTCACGGTCACCATATCGGTTACCACCCGCGTACCTTTGAGCTTGCTGGCGCGCGCGTGGATGTAACCGGCCTCAATCGCAATCTCCGCCCCCAGGGCTTGCAAACCTTTGATATGTTGATCAACCGGGCGCGAGCCGATGGCGCAACCGCCCGGCAAAGAGACCTTGGCTTCGCCAAAACGGGTGAGCAAGGGGCCGAGCACCAAAATCGAGGCACGCATGGTTTTCACCAAATCGTAAGGCGCTTCCAGGTGAGTGATGGCGCTACCGTTCAACTGCACTTTGTCGCCATCCTGCTCCACTCGCAGCCCGGTCTGGCGCAGCAAATTAAGCATGGTGGAAACGTCTTTCAAGCGCGGCACATTGGCCAACTCAAGGCTGTCGGAAGTCAATAAACCTGCGCACAAAATCGGCAGTGCGGCATTTTTCGCACCGGAAATAGGCACTTCACCAGATAGCTCGCGGCCACCGGTAATGAGTAATTTATCCATGCTGATATTCTTCCGGCGTCAGTGTTTTCATCGACAAGGCGTGAATTTCTTCACGCATGCGGTCACCCAAAATGGCATACACCATTTGGTGACGCTGGATTGAACGCTTGCCCTGAAACGCAGCCGAAACGATGACGGCTTCAAAATGATGGCCGTCGCCATCCACTTCGAGGTGAGTACAGTCCAAACCGGCGGCGATATAGCCATGAATCAGTTGCGGAGTCGTTGCCACAATTTTTTCCTTGAGTAATAAATGAAAACAAAATCAAACACATCAGCACAGAATTTAATGCCGTAACTTATAACCACTGGCGAGCATGCGTAACGCCAGCGCCGCCAAAACAATCAAAAAGATCGAAACAAAAATCAGGCTGCGCCATGGATCAACATCAGAGTGGCCAATAAAACCATAGCGAAAACCATCAATCATATAGAAAAACGGGTTACCGTGCGATACGCTTTGCCAGAGCGGCGGCAAGGAATGAATCGAATAAAACACGCCCGACAAAAACGTGGCTGGCACGATTAAAAAATTTTGGAAAGCGGCCAGATGATCAAATTTTTCCGCCATAATGCCCGCAATCAAACCCATGGTACCCAAAATGGCCGCCCCCAGCAGCGCGAAGACAGCAATCCAAAGCGGTGCCGCCAAGCTCACTTGCGCCACCAGGCAAGTGGCCAATAACACGCCCGCCCCCACCGCCACACCACGCACAATCGCAGCCAGCACATAGGCGCTGAATACTTCAGCGTGCGACAGCGGGGTCAGCAGCACCAACACCAAATTGCCGCTGATTTTTGATTGAATCAACGACGAGCTGGCATTGGCAAAGGCATTTTGCAGCAAACTCATCATCACCAAACCCGGCACCAGAAACGACACATAATGCACGCCCGGATAAACTTGCACCCGATCCGACAAAACATGGCCGAAAATCAGCAAATACAACATGGCAGTGAGAATCGGCGCGCCCATGGTTTGGGTTGCCACCTTCCAAAAGCGCAAGACTTCTTTATAGAAAAGGGTGCGAAAGCCGATTGAAATCAAGTCACTCATGCGGCCACCTGTGCTGGCGAAGCTTGATCCAAACTGCCATCCATAATCTGTAAAAACACGTCTTCCAAATCCGCCTGATTCAATTGCATTTCCTCCAAGACACTGCCATGCTGGCGAATGGCCGCCAAAATCGGCTCGACTTCGGCATAATGATTGATGCGCAAACTGTAGCGCCGCTCATCAGCCGGGGCGGCACTTAATAGATAGCGCAAACTGTCCGGCAAGCCGCCTTGATTGAGTTTGAGCACCAGTTGCGCTCCCTTGACCCGTTGCAACAAGGCGGACATTTTGTCTTGCGCCACCACCACACCGTTTTTCAACATGGCGCAACGCTGGCATAGCGCCTGCGCTTCTTCGAGGTAATGCGTGGTCAGGACGATGGTATGGCCGTCGCGGTTTAAACGGGCGATGAATTTCCACAAGGTTTGGCGTAATTCGACATCAACGCCGGCGGTCGGTTCGTCCAGAATAATCACGGGCGGCTTATGCACCAGTGCTTGGGCCACCAAAACCCGGCGCTTCATGCCACCCGACAAGGCGCGCATATTCACATCCGCCTTGTTGGTGAGGTCAAGATGGGCCATCACTTCATCAATCCAGGCATCATTATTTTTCAAACCGAAATAACCGGATTGCAGGCGCAAGGTTTCACGCACGGTAAAAAAGGGATCAAACACCAATTCTTGCGGCACCACGCCCAGTTTGCGCCGGGCGGCACGAAAGTCGCGTACCACATCGTTGCCATGCACGGCCACACTACCCGTGTCGGCACGGATCAAACCGGCAATAATCGAAATGAGGGTGGTTTTGCCAGCACCATTGGGGCCGAGCAAGCCAAAAAATTCGCCTTCTTCGATGCGTAAAGAGACACCCCCCAAGGCCTGCAGGTCCTGGTAGCGCTTTGTCACTTGATGAATATCGATTGCGGCCATGGTAAGTCTATGAAAACCCGTGATTATAAGGGATTTTTACGGCAAAGGGGATTTTTACAGCAAAGGGATGGGGTCGCAGGATCAATGGTGATGGTGATCCTGGGCAGGGGCATTGGGAATGGCCAACAAGGCGGCCACATCATACAGTTGCGCCAAACTTTGCAGGCTGGCGGGCAAATTGCTCAGCTGCAACACCGCGCCACGCTTTTGCGCAGCGCGCTGCCAGGACAACAACATCGCCACCCCGCTTGAGTCGGCTTGTTGGGTGGCGGCAAAATCAAACGCCAGTTGCCCACTGGCGATAGCCTGCAAACCTTCGGCCAACACCAGATGTGCATTGGCCGCAGTGAGGGTGACAGGGGCAGTAAACATAGGGAAACCCAATTAAAAAGTAAAATTTAAAACAATTGCAACTAATCGGATCATAAGCCATTGTACGGTAAACTAACTTGAACAGTCGAAAACAATTTATGATGTTTTGCCAGAAGAAGCTGACTTTTCAGCCAATTTCTTGTTTTTCTCGGATAAGCTCTTGATCAAGCCATCCAAACCACCCTTGGTAATTTCAGCATTAAAGTTACCTTTATAGGTTTCCACCAACCAGGCACCGAGAATATTGATATCGTAAATCTTCCAGCTATTGCCCGATTTTTCAACCCGGTAATTCAATTGCACCGGTTCACCACGTGCTTGAATCACTTCTGAGCGCACTTCGACTTCGGTATCAGCCGGATCAGCACGCAAAGGTTTGAACACCAATTTTTGATTTTTCACCTGGGATAAGGCCCCGGAATAGCTATAAATCAGCAAATCGCGAAATTCATTCGACAATTGCTTTTGCTGCTCGGGGGTGGCGTCGCGCCAATGACGACCGGCCGCCAATGAAGTCATCCGTTGAAAATTAACGTAAGGCAAAATTTTGGCATCGACCAAGTCCACAATTTTTTTATGGTTGCCGCCTTGAATATCCTTATCGGCTTTCACCGCATCCAGCACTTCATTGCTAATCCGCTTCAACAAAACATCGGGAGCCTCTTGCGCTTGCGCCGATGCAGGCACAAACAAGCTCACCATTACCATAACAGCCAATAACTTAAAAAACTTTTTCATACAATTCACAATCATAATAAATTAAACAGCAAACAAACAAAGCAAACAGGATTTCTCGCCCTTAACTATTTCGCATCCGGTTCAGATGACGTGAGCGCCCCGGTTTCTTCAGACTTTGCCTCGTCAAACTTTGTCGTATCGTTTTTTAATACCGATTCGGTCTTGGCATCGAACTTAAGCGATGCCACGGCACTGGCCAGCTTCGCGGCTTCCCGGTCGCGCTCTTGGCGCATTGCCAATTTAGCCTCGGTATCGGGCAAAAAAGCCGTGCGTGATGACTGTGGCGGCTGCGCTGGTGACACTGGCATGGCGTCCACCAACGCCACGCTCTGGCTTGGCCCCACCATGCCAACATTGCCATCTTTACCATATTTACCATCTTTGTTATCTTTTGGTGAAGCACCATCATTGATTTTACTTTCACGACGCTGCAAAAAGGCATCGCGAATGAATTCGTAACGATCCAAGGCCGCATCCTCCACCAAATTCGCGGCATCCAATGTCGCCGCCCGCAAATCAACCACGCGCAACACGGAACCCGCAGCAAAGACACTGGAAGGCTTGGTGTAGCCCCACGGATCACCCGTCAAGTCAATTGGCATGGCCAAGGTATCGCGCAAAGTGGACGGGCCAAACAAAGGTAGCATCACATACGGCCCGGATTTCACCCCCCATTTGCCCAGCGTTTGACCAAAATCTTCTTTGTGCTTGGGCAAACCGGCCTCAGAACCAATGTCGAGCAAACCAAGCAAGCCAAAAGTGCTATTGACGGCCACACGCATCACGTCCGTCAAACTGTCTTCCACTTTGCCCTGCAACAGATTGTTAACTGCCGTCCAGACATCGGCCAAATTGCCAAAAAAGTTGCCCACACCCGTCTGCACAAAAGTGGGTAAGGCATCACGATACACGGTGGCGGCAGGCTTTAAGGCCACGGTATCGACGGCATCATTAAACTTAAACATGGCCCGGTTGAATGGCTCCAATGGGTCAGCCTTATTGCCCGGCCCTGTGGTAGCACAGCCGGTTACTCCGGCCACCAATACCAACAGGACAATTGCACGTAACAGATATTTCAGGTAGTGCTTCATTTTCCACCCTCCTTGCCATCGGCCGCTTTGCTATACAGAAATTGACTGATCAAATCTTCCAGCACC
>CAMBDR010000274.1 GCA_945864765.1 Janthinobacterium lividum
AATATACGACGCACCCAAGCCGATATTGGGGCATTGCTTGGCCGCACCATGGACACGCTGGAACAAGCCAACCAACCCAGGTTCGAGACGTTGTTTCATGACCTGCGTTTTAGTAGCGAGGCGGTATTGGGCCATGGCTTACAGCGCAATACGCGTTTGCGCAATTTTCTCTCGTTTCTGGCCTATCTGGAAGTGCGCGCAGACATGGCGGCTTACCCTTCCCTGTTTCTGTTTTTGATTGAACGCTTTGCGCTGGAAGATGACGGCACGCCAGAAACCCCACGCCAGGTAGCGCGACTGTTCTACCGTTTGGCCAAGCCATGCCCCGGCGAGCACATCGCCGACCCGGTCTGCGGTAGCGCCAGTTTATTGCTGGGTGGCAGCCACCATGGCGTGCAATTTAACTTGTCCGGGCAAGAAGAAACGCAGGCCCTGTGGGCCATTGCGGTCATGAATGTGCTGATGCATGAACAGATTGACGCCATCATCAAGCGCGGTGACAGTTTGCGCGCGCCGCAGTTATTAAACCGGGCGGCATTACAGCAGTTTGATGTGGTGCTGGCCCATCCACCGCAAAGGGCAGGGCCATGGCTGACAGCGCCCGCCATGCAAGACGAATATGGCCGTTTCATGCGTGGCATACCACCCAAAAGCCAGGCAGAATTTGCCTGGATCAGCCATTGCCTGGCTATGACGCGCCCCGGTAGCGGGCGCTTGGCCATTATGACGCGAGCGCGAATTTTGAATCGCGGCGGCGTGGAAGGCGCAATCCGCCAATGCTTGATTGAAGAAAATCTGTTCGATACGGTGATTTTGCTGCCGCGCAACATGCTACCGCACGCGCGCACGACCATGGTGCTATGCCTGTTCGACCGTGCCCGCGAGGCAGGCGGTGCACGCTCGCAAGTACGCGATGTGCTGTTAATCGATGCCAGTGTCGGCAGCACACCCAACAAGCGCCTGCGCTTAATGACGGCAGAGCAGATTGATCAAATCATCCTTGACGTGAATGCGCGCCAAAGCCAGGGCCAGCGCTGTTATCTGGCGAGTCGCGACGAAATCGCCGCCAACGATTATGATTTGAATTTTCCGCGCTATCTGTTTGATCGGGAAAAACAGCCCGTGCGTGATTTACCCAGGGAGGCGCAAGAAATTGCTGCGTTGGCGCAAACTTTGCTGGGTTTGCAAAACCAAATGGAGCAGAAACTGGCAACCCTGATTGACGCTGCCAATGGGCGCTAAGCCAATTCATCACCCCATTCTGCACATTTCGCCCCCCCATTCCTGAGTCGTACACGGCGTACTGCATGCGTTGCCCCGTTATTTTTTCAGTTGCCGTAGCTTTAGCATGCAAATTTCATCAATTGAATATATAGTTTGTAGATAAAATCATGAAATGTGATGCGTATTATTGTTCGGGTGTGGCATATTCAGATTTCTGAGATATTCAAATAAGATCATGAGCGTGCCTTAATTGGAATTGTATGTATTTGTTTGAAATGATACTTCCTTGCATTCATGCTTTTATCGCAATAATCCGACGCCTAATCTGCCATTTGTTCGTATATAATGCTTGTGTTTGCGCAAATTGTTGTTGTTAAAAATCACTAATTTCGAGGTTGTCAGCGCGAAAATCGGCAAAAATATTAAAAATAAAATAATTAACGGAGAAAATGTGTATCTGAGAGAAATCAAATTTTGCCGCAACAAGGGTTTGCCCAATGAATGGCAGATTGAAGGCCGTCCGCACAATGGGGTGTTCGGCCAATGGCTTTCATTTCCCGAAATGACCTTAATTGTCGGCAAGAACGCATCGGGCAAAAGCAAAACCCTGGATGTGATCCGCAATATCGCCGATTTGTTTGCGGGCGATAACCATTTGTCACGACTTCATGCCGCAGGTGAAGGCACAGCAGAATATCAATTACGCTTTGATGATAATGGCAGTTTGATTGAATATTATTTAAACTTTGAAAATGGAAAAATTCTGCAGGAAACCCTGACTATTAACGCTGCCGAGAAGCTCAATCGCGCCGCCGGCAAGTTGTGGTACGAAGGCGTCAATAAAATGCTTGATTTTGAAACCGATGACGACGTACTCGCCATCTCCAAGCGCGACAAGAAGCAGCATTCCTTTTTTGAAGCGCTGTATGCCTGGGGCAAGCATTTAAGCCACTACCGCTTTGGCACCCAATTGGGCAAAAACGCCTTGTTGCGCGACATGAGTGCGGTGCGCGACGATGATGAAGTCGATTTGAAAGACAGCGATCAGGTCGCCAGCATCTTCATCAAGGGCCGGCGCCTGTTTTCTGATGCCTTTACCGCTGCCGTGCTGGCAGACATGAATGCCATTGCCTATGACTTGAAAGCGATTCATGTCGGGCCACTCAAAAACTTCCCGGTGCAAGGGTTTGGCCTGCATGTGCAAGAAGGGGATTTGCATGATGTTACCGATCAACGCGAAATGTCCCAAGGCATGTTTCGCGCTTTATCGCTGCTGGTGCAACTAAACTATTCACTGCTCAGTAAAACCCCGAGTTGCATTTTGATTGACGACATTGGCGAAGGCCTGGACTATGACCGCTCCAACAGTCTGATCGAGCTGATTATTGGCAAGGTGCAAGGCTCGGCGGTGCAGGTGATTATGACCACCAATGACCGTTTCGTCATGAATAAAGTGCCGCTGGCGTATTGGTCGGTGATCCAGCGGGTGGGTAATCAATCGATCTTTTTCAATCACAAAAATTCCCAGCAAACCTTTGACGAATTTGCGTATTCGGGCCTAAGCAATTTTGATTTTTTAAAGACGGAATTTTATATCTCGGGCTATGAAAAAGAGGATGACTGATGAAAAAAATGGCGATTTTTGTCGAGGGGCAAACTGAGCAGTTTTTCGTCACCAGGTTATTGATTGAAATCGCCGGCGCAAAAAAAGTCGCCATCGAATTAAAGCGGTTTGCGGGCAAGGGCAAGCCTTCGCTGCAAGTTTATGCCAGTGGCCTCGTTAAACCCGTGCAGCCACAACACGGCGTACTTATTTACGATTGTGGCGGCGATGAAAGCGTCAAAACGCGCATCATTGAAGAACATCACAACCTGTTCAAACAAGGCTATACAGAAATCATTGGCCTGCGTGATTTGTTTCCCGTGCCCGATTTGGCCAAACTGGAAGCGCGCCTGTTGCATGGTCTGGTGCATAACGGCGTGCGGCTGGAGCCGATGCTGCCCAGCGGTTGCAGCATTGTGGTGGCGGTGCAGGAAATTGAAGCCTGGTTTCTGGCAGAAACGCATCACTTTACCTGCATTGCGCCGCTGCTGGATGAAGCCTTCATCACCGCCAATCAGCCCAGTTTGGGGTTTAACCCGTACACCGACGATATGACCAGCCGAAGCCAGCCCGCGCAGGATTTGAAAAACCTGTATCAGCTTGCCGGCAAATCCTGGAATAAGAAAAAGAGCAATCTCGAAAGAACCATCGATTGCCTCGATTACGCCAATCTCTACTTCAATTTGCGCTATAAAATCGCAAAATTGGATGAATTGATTGGGAAGATTGATCGCTTTTTGACGCTGTAACTGGCGAATACCCTTGCCTGGCGCCCCGGCTTGCCACGCTGGGCGACGCTTTGCTCCTGCTCCAGCAAGCTGGCAAACTCCGGCGTGAGGCCACGGTGTAGCGCCAATAAGGCATGGTTGAATACCCAAGTCAACTGCCGGATATTGCCCGGCCAGTCGTGTTGCAGAAATTGCGTCAGCAGTGGCGTCGGCAGTGCAGCGTAATGTGCTGGCTATTTTAAGCTAAATTGCACCCGCGCCAGCGATCCTTTATCGTCTTGCGCATCTTTGCTGTTGGCGTGGCTGTTTGCCTGGGTAATAAACATCCTGGCGTCATCGACACCCGCGTCCTTGAGGGCACTTTTTACCCGTTGCGCACGGCGCATGGCCAGGGCCGTCAGGTTTTCATCGCTGATCACGGTGTTGGCCAAAATCAGCTTTTGCATTTCTGCCACGCTGAGCGTTTTACTTAAGCCAACCAGGTTTTTGGGCTTGGGGAAGGTCTCTTTTTTATACACCTTCGCCAATAAATCCGGTATTTCTTGCGCACTTAACGCTACGTCGGCTTCAGAATTCACCGATTCTGCCTTGTCGCCCAAACCCGCCGCTTTGATTGCACGCAGCTTATTGTTCAACAAGCGCTGGCGCAAGCCTTCCGCATCCATCTCGGGGCTGGCCCAGCCGCTTATTTCCAACTGCAAGCCGGGGCGATCTTGCAAAACCTGGCTTAAGTTTTTCAGGGCCAACCTGGCTTTGTCATCCAACACCGCGCCCCCCGGCGCGTATTCCACGCGTGACAAAGTCGGCCCCCCGCTAAACAGACTCGACAGCGCCGCAAACGGCGCAGTGACGATTTTTTGCAAGACATTGCCGATCACTTGCCAAACGATGCCGCTGACGCTAAATTGCGGGTCGGCCAGCGAACCTTCAATCGGTAAATTAAGCTTGATTTGGCCGTTGCGATCTTTCAGCAAGGCCAAGGCAAATTTAACGGGTAGTTTGGTGGCAGTCGGGCTTTCCACCGCATCGCCCAGGGTGAGTTGGTCAAGGAATAATTGATTATTCGCCTTGAGCGCATTGTTTTCGATCAAATAGCTCACTTCCATCGAGAGTTTGCCCTTTTGCACGCCATAGCCGGCGTATTTAATTGCATACGCCGAGGCATTGGTGAGTTCGTAGCCTTTGACGCCGCCTTGGATGTCAATATACAATTCTTGCGCCAAGGGGTTGAGTTTGCCCTTAATTTCGACGGGCGCAATGCGGTCTACACTGCCACGCAAATCGATGCTGGCACGGCTATCGTTTTGGCTCGATAAGCCGGCAATCACGCCGCCCATATCGGTTAAATTGGCGGTGAAGTTGGGTTTGATAAATAAATCGCTATAGCTGATATTGCCGCCGCTTAAGGTGATTTTGCCGATGCTGATGGGGATGGTGGGCGCGCTGGCAGTGGTGCTTACGGTGGCGCTGGCGGTGGAGTTTGTGGCGGTGCTGGCGGGGGTATTTTTGGTCGTGCCAGCTACGGGGCTGCTTGTGCCGGAGGCTGTTGGGTTGGCCGGGTGCGCTGTCGTCACCGAGACCGATTCGCCATTTTTTACCATCACATCTTGCAAATTCAAACGCCCGTTGGCAGATAAAATCAGGCGTGAGTAGAAATCGGTCAGGGCGATTTCACCAATCTCGATTTTTAACGGATTAAATTGACTACGAATGCCGCCGAAAACCAGGCTATTCCATTTTAAGAAATCGGCCCCGGTGTTTTTATCCAGGGCATAAAAATTGGTCGAGCGCAGTGTGCCCGTGTAGGACCCGCTCAATTGCGGCTGGGTTGCCAACTGCAACTCGCCCTTGGCGTGCAAAAAGCCGCTGGCGAGGGATATGTTGAGGTATTTGCTGAAATACGGTTGGCCCATGACCGCATCCAGTTGCGTTAAATCGAGTTTGAATTTACCAGAAAATGGTTGTGGCACCCAAGGCCCGGTCAATGTTATTTTGGCCCCGCGCTGGCCCGAGGCTTTGAGCGCCAATTGCGCGCTACCACCTTTTTTGCCGCCTGCGGGGATGTCAACATGGCTGAGCTGTAAATCGATATTTTTCCAAATCATGGGCTTTGATTGATCCAGGCTTTCATCTTGCATACTCACGGCCCATTCGGCCAAATGGGCCTGGGTCAATTGCACGCTCCATGCTGGCTGGGTTGCTTTGGTTGCCTGAGGTGGTTTGTTAGCGGTTTTGGATGCGCTTTGCCCCGCAGGCAGCGCTTGCAAGAGATTGAGCTGGCCGTCTTTGAGTAAGCGCAATTGCAGATCGGCATGGGATGATGCCAGTTTGCCGATCACCAGCTTGCGCTGGCCAGAATCAAGCGCCATGTCGGCAAGCTGAAACTGCTTGATCTGCAGCACCGGTTTGCGCTGTTTGGGCAGGGTTAGCGCGAAGTTGTCAATCGCCAACTGGGTTTTCTCCAGGCTCCATTGGCCGCTTTGGGCGTCGAATTTTACATCTGTCGCCATGCCCACAGTGCCCACCAGGCTGGCGGGTAAAAAAGCGCGATAATAGGGCGCAAATTTTTCTGCCGCCAAACCGGTGGCGCTAATATTCCCCGATACGCCAAACGGTTTGGGCAGTATTTGCAGTGCCGCGTTGAGCGTGGCGGGGGGATTTTTGCCGCTCTTATCTGCTTGACCAGCCATCTCGATTTGCGCTTGCAATTGCAAAGGGAAGGCGGTTTTGGCTTGATTGGAGAAATTCTTAAGATCCAATTGAATGCCCTGGAGGGTGCTGCTGAAGGCCGGTTTGACCGCTTCATCTTGCCA
>CAMBDR010000275.1 GCA_945864765.1 Janthinobacterium lividum
CGTGAATGGCGCAATTATTTTGAGCAGTTTGGCGTACCAACCGGGGAGTGCGACAAGGTTGCTGCGGCCTTTCGCAAACCGGGGGAGATTGGGTTAAAAAAGGTTTAATCCGCTGACAAGTGCACCCCAAGGCAGCAACCTGGCAGCCCCCCTGCCCCGCCTCAAGCCACTTTTGTCATTGCCTCATCCAAAATGGTATCAATATCGGCAGTCATGGTAATGAGTTCGGTCGCAACAACGCCAAACGCCACGCCCGAATTCCCGGCGTGGGCGGCCACAATGCGCGCATTAATCGCCACCACCTGCGCCCGTTTGGAAATGGTTTTTATCTCATCCATGGCATCAAACAACTGGTGTTCAACATGTTGCCCATGGATACGCGCCTCCCGCTCATAAATCGCAGTCAACTTGTTCAGGTCAGCCAACATCACCGATGAAGATTCCACCAACTCCATCAATAAGGCCGGAACCTGATGCTTCCAGTTGGACGCGATCCCAAATAACACCCGTTCAGCCAGTGAGATAAAATTTTGCACCCTGTCGTTACTGCCATCAGGCCCAAAATAGGCGGCCTGTAATTCTTCACTTAACACATTGGGCAGCGTTGCATTGCCTTTCACCAGCGTGGTGTGCGCCTGGCAAAATAGCTTGAGTGCCTCTTCGGCAATTCGATGCGCATTGGGGTAATTGTTCGCCGCCAACATCGCATACAGCACCACGCGCTGGGAAGTGAAGCGCCGACTGCCTGAGAGGTTGATCCTTTGTGCAAGCAACTCGCCGGATAATTCCGGCGTGCCAGTGGCCAGATTATTTTCCATCGGTATCCCCCTTCAAACCTGGCTGGTGCAGGTCGTTACCTTGCAGGTCGTTAGCAAATCTTGCAGTGGCATCGGCAGCGCCAGCAAATATCCCTGCACCATACGGCAACCCGACTGCCGCAGCGCCTCCAACTGTGGCCCGGTTTCAATGCCTTCTGCAATCACTTGCAAGGCCAAATCAAAACCCAGATCAACAATGGTCTTGACGATGGCCCGGTCACTGGATTTGAGCGGCAAATCGCGTACAAACGAGCGATCAATCTTCAGCGACGAAATCGGCAGATTCTTTAGCATCGACAATGAAGAATGCCCCATGCCAAAATCGTCCAGACTGATACCAATGCCTGATTGGCGCAAGCTGCGCATCACCGGAATTACCCGATCCGGGCGTTTCATTAACATGCCTTCGGTCAACTCCAGCACAAGGCTTTGTGGTTCCAGCCCAAATTCGCCAAGGGTGGCCAGCAACTCGGCCGGCAAACGCTTGTTGGTAAATTCTGAGGCCGCCATGTTGACATGCAGCTTCAGCGTCTTGAAGTTGGCGCTACGCAGTCTGGCCAGGTCGCTACACGCCTGCCGAACCACCCATCGGCCAATTTCAGCGATCAATTGGCTTTGCTCGGCGATCGGGATAAACACTTCCGGCGGCACCACGCTGCCATCGGGCCGCCGCCAGCGCAGCAAGGCTTCAATCGCCACCATCTCTTGCCCATGATCTTGCCCACGAATATCAAAGATCGGCTGGTACACCAAAGAAAACTCATTGCCCTCCAGGGCATGGTGCAAATCCGTCTCCAAAGCCAGCCGTTGCGCCAGCGACGACTGTTGCCGCACCAGGTTATGGGTATTTTTGATCGAGGTGAAATGGCAGCCATTACGCCCGTTGTTCTTGATACGATACATCGCCGCATCGGCACTCTGCAATAAGCTGGCACACGTTGTCCCGCACAGCGGGTAGGTGCTCACGCCGGCACTGGCCGATAAGGTCAATTCAATCTCTTCATAGGTAAAGGGCTCACGCGCGGCTTGCAAAATCTGCTCCAGCAGGGTTGCCGCATCAGCCAGGGCAGCTTGCGGAATCAACATGGCGAATTCGTCACCCCCGAGGCGGCCTATCCTGGCACCTTGCGGAGCCAGGGCTTGCAGTCGCCGCGCAAACTCACGCAGTACCTGATTGCCCGCTTCGTGGCCGAAGGCATCATTGATCGGTTTGAATCGATCCAGATCAATAAACGCCAGGCCAAAAGTCGTACCGGTGCTGGCAGCGTTAGCGCAATCCTGGGTTACCAGATGATGAAAATGGCTGCGGTTGGCAAGACCAGTGAGCGAATCGACCTGGGCCAGATGCAAGGTAATGGCCTGCTGCTCGATCCGCTCTGCCATCTGTGCAATGAAAGCGCCGATGCTGGCCGACAGGCGCGGCAATTGCGC
Source organism: Janthinobacterium lividum (assembly GCA_945864765.1). GTDB lineage: Bacteria > Pseudomonadota > Gammaproteobacteria > Burkholderiales > Burkholderiaceae_D > CAMBDR01. The sequence continues at coordinate 2,250 of CAMBDR010000275.1, forward strand.
CTCGGGTTGACGTGACAGGTGACTGTAAAACGCCAACACCCCCGGGCTATGGATGCGACCATCGGCGTGGCGGTGCGTCACCGGAAAAACATAGCCGGAACGGAAATTGCGTTCCAGAGCGTCGCAGCGCTGAAGCAAGCCCACCTCGTTCATTCCTTCCTCGGCCCATTTGGGCTGGCCGATCTGCCAAACGCTACCCACCAGCCCCTCGCCCGCTTGGAGTGACAGGTTGGCGCATTCTCTGCTGAAGGCGGCCAGATCCAGCTCCGGTCGATGCCAGAAACTGCGGCAGCGCAAATGTGGCACGGTTTCCGCTGCGCCGGGCGATGGCTCTGCCGCCCAATATGCGCCCCAGTCCCAGCCCAGGTTCTTGCAAATGAGTTGAATCACATTGGTCACCGCCGCTTCCAGCGAATGGCTACCTGCCAGAAATTCGGTTAACTCAAATGCCAGCCGCTCACGCATGGCAGCATGTTTGACCGGTGTGATATCACTTAAAATGCCGCTACGCAACAATGGTGTGGTATGGCAATCCGGCAACTGCGTGATGCGTAACCAGCGGATGCCCTCATTGGCACTGATCACCCGAAATTCCAGCGTTTGAGCGCATTGTGCCGCGCCCGCCAGTTGCTCGCTCACAGCCGTCAGGTCATCCGAGAACACCTGCACCAGCGCGCTATCAGAATTGCAATGATGCAGTTCCGGCACATTCAAAAACTCGGCGGCAAGAGGCGACAACACAAACTGGCCCTTGGCCTTATCCACCCACCAACGACCAAACCCGGCTGCATTTTCCAGCGCCAACGCCGCTGCAGTCTGCCGCAAAACCTGTGATATGTACGCAGGCACCGGCCGCATATTGGCCGATGGCATAACGGAAACAAGACTTGCGCCCATAACAATCTCCCAAATTGGTGACCATGCGGAACACGCATTTTTCATGCCAGATGAAATCAGATGAAATCAGATGAAATCAACCGAAATTGCACCAAAGCAATACATTTTAAGGCGGCAAATGAACCTTCATGGTGCATCCGCGCTGCCTGCGCGGTGAATTGCATCATTTCTTATCGAATGTTTCCTCTACAAGTTTGCCGCCCAAGCTAAAAAATTCGCTGGACTTTGAGTGTACAACCGTACACAATACGATAGTCGCAGGGTTGGTTTCCCCTGAATTCTTTGGCGGCAGTGTGCCGGGTTTCAAATTGAATGGAGAGTTTTCATGAAAAAAACGCAAATTCGCGTGGCAGACATTCAGGGTTACACCCGTCTGCTGACCGATGCCGTAGTGGGCATCACCAACGTGGTGGAAGCCATGCACCACACCATTTTGCGCCGTCCCTTACCGTGGAAAAAGCCCGGCACCGAGGTGCACAACCGCACGCGCGGCGTGGCATACCGGGTTTTGCACGATAGCAGCAGCCTGGTGTACAAAAGTATTCGCGGCGTCACAAAAGGTGTTGGCGGTGGCCTTGATCTGGCCCTGCAGCGCCTGCAACCGGAGCTGACGCCACTGGATTCCTCCCCTGGTCGCGACGCCTTACTGGCAATCATGAACGGCGTATTGGGCGACCACATGCAAGAGCATGACAACCCCTTGTTGATTCATATGGGCTTTCGGATCGATGGCCGCCTGCTTGAGTTGTCACGAGACGCCCTGACCGAGGCGATTGACCAGCCTTCCGGCAAGGTGCTGGTGATGCTGCACGGTCACTGCATGAACGAGTTGCAATGGCGTCGCAATGGCCACAACCACGGCGAAGTACTGGCAGCCAACAATGGTTTTACGCCGATGTACTTGCGCTACAACACCGGTTTGCACATTTCTCAAAATGGCCGCGCCTTGAGTGTACTGCTGGAACAACTGGTAGGCAACTGGCCGGTGCCGGTGCAAGAACTGTGCATTTTGGGCTTCAGCATGGGTGGCATGCTGGCACGCAGCGCCTTTCATTTTGCGGCACAGACCAACTGCACCTGGCCGCAGAAAGTGCGCAAGCTGTTATTTGTGGGCACGCCGCACCACGGCTCGATGCTGGAACAAGCGGGCAATATGGTGGACAAGGCGCTGGAATTTAGCCCCTACTCACACGCCTTGTCGCGCGTGGGCAAAATTCGCAGCGCCGGCACCACCGATCTACGCCATGGCAACCTGATCGACGAAGACTGGATGGGTCAAAACCGTTTTGCGCATTCATCCGATCAAAGGCAAATTTCACAACTGCCCAAAAACGTCAAGTGCTATGCCATTGCCGCCATGCTCGCCAGGGAATACAACGAGATCAGCGGCCAATTGCTGGGCGATGGCCTGGTGCCCGTCGCCAGCGCGCTGGGGGAACACCGGGACCCACGTCGCGCGCTGAACTTTCCCAAGGGGCAGCAGCGCGTGTTTTATGGCATCGGGCACTTGGGTTTGCTGGATAGCCCGGCGGTGTGTGAGCAATTGCAGGATTGGATTTCAGCAACGGAGCCAACATGAAAACCGCCGATTACTACATCAGCAAACTGGAAATGACCCGCCACATCGAAGGTGGTGCCTACAAAGAAAACTATCGCGCCCCGCTAATCTTGCCACGCAGTGCCTTAACTGCCGCACACCAGGGCGAGCGCAACGCCAGCACCGCGATTTATTTTTTACTGCAATACGGTGAATTCAGCGCCTTCCACTTACTCGCGTCAGACGAGGTATTGCATTTTTATGATGGCGATCCCTTGCATATTTACGTCATCGACAGCGCAGGCCAAATGACACAGCAAAAACTGGGGCGCGATCTGGAAAATGGCGAAGCTTTCCGTTGCGTGGTGCCCGGCGGCAATTGGTTTGCGCTGCGCTGCGAAGTGGAAAATGGTTTCAGCCTGATCGGCTGCACCGTGGCCCCCGGTTTCGATTTTGCCGATTTTCAGCTCGATGACCGCGTCGCCCTGCTGGAAAAATTTCCACAACACCGGCAATTAATTACCGAAATGACGTTTGTGCGCGATATGCCAAGCAATACCAGCGCTGATAATTGATAAAATTGGATTTCCACTGCCAACCTTTCTGATTTGGAATTTATGTCGCCAATCCCGCCCACCGGGGCGATGAAGCTGACTGCCGCGCCGTTGACCCGCGCTGCCACGCTGTTGATGCCAGGGCTACTGGCAGCCGTAACGGCGCGCGCTTGGTTTACCGTGGCTGCGTCCACGATTTCAACCTGGTCAATCGCGTCGGAATCACCGCCGCCGACGCTGCGCTCATACCCATGCTATTGCGCGCACTCACCACACTCGCATAAGGCACACCGGCGGCAAGGCCCACCAGCGTGATCGGTGCCGCAGGCGCGCTGGCGCTCACACTGCTTTGGCCGGGTGCGCTACATGTGGCATGGTAATCGATGATGCTGCTACTGCCATTACTGGCCAGTTCGGCAAAGGTCAGGCTGGCGCTATTGATGCCAACGGCCATGCTGTTAATGGTTGGCGCGCCCGGTGCCGACGTTTCAAACCCCGCATTGGGAACCACAGGCAAACTGACGGCCTGCGCCTTGGCATGCAGTGCCAACAAGGCAGTTGCAGCGAAGGCCAGAGCAAGGACATTCTTTTTCATGTTTTACCTCTTTTAATTGGTGACGCGGTAGGTTCATTAAACCAAAAATCAGGATGCGGCTCTGATATTAACCTTTCCTTCAAGCAATGAATTCACTATACATCAAATTTTTGAGAGGCAAACCATACGAAAGTATGTAATCAGGTAACAATCCGCCGCTCATATGCAAAGGAGCGATGCAAAGGGAAGTTTGCATTTCATACCCGGTTTTCTACCGCCTGAGCCGCTGAAAATGCAGTCGGTCGGCTTGGTATTGTTGTCGCTATTGCGCATGGTTAAAGTAGCCCAAGGCCGGAATAAAAGCATACTTAATGAAAATTGGCATTCACCCATACCGTGATCGCCACATTTGGCCAGATTCATCCCCCCTGTAATGCATCAGTACAGGCACGTCAATATTTAAAGGAGAGATTTCAATGATGACAGCACCAAATCAGACACTGGCCGCTTTGATCATGGAAGCGGAAACCAACCAGGAAGACGAGAACAATGATGTCAGAGACGAGATCATCGAAAATTGCTTGGACGTACT
>CAMBDR010000276.1 GCA_945864765.1 Janthinobacterium lividum
TTATTATCACTAAAATCAATCGCTAAAATCGTCGCGCCAACCCCAACAGGCTCGCCCAAGCTATTAAAGGTCATAACGGACGTGCTGGGGTTCGATGTCGCCGCTACACCCGCCAATAAAGCGCCACGACGCAAAATGACGGCTTCTCCTGTTTCACGCGTACCGACTGAGGCACTGGTACTACTCTCTTGATAGACAATCCAACCCGAAGCCCAATCACCACCAGCACTGCAAACTGCGGCATCGCCAGTATCGGCATTAGAACTGATGCAAATCGTTACCAATGTTCCGCGCTTGACCGCCTCGGTTCGCGCCAAGGTAACCGCGCCTATAAATTCGTTGACGTTGGCAGAGACCCGGCTATCAAAAATAAAGCCGGACATGCCTGGAATAACGACCGCAGCAAGAATAATGACAATCGACAACACCACGATCGCCTCGATCAAGGTAAAGCCTGAAGCGCGCCGCGCTCGTCGTTTTTGATTTAACAGGGACATGTAAGCAATCCAAACATCGCATTAGAATGGATTCCATGATAATAAAATCTTACCGACATGACAAGCGCAACACGACGAACTGCCTTATCGGGAAGATGAACGGTCATGTTCATTTGAATGCAAACAGGACGCAACAAAACGTGCACACGTCCAGCCTAACACATTGACAACAAACCAAAAAAGCCGCCTGTATGATGCAGACGGCTTTTTGCTTGCATTTTTCATCTATTCAGCTGCAACTCGACTTGCCCAACAGCACCCGGCTACGCCCGGTACGCGCCATGCACACGATGCGCTCATACTTTCCATCAAAGTCAAATTTAATATTAAGGCCTGCGATGCTACCGATCGGCTCGCCTGTTGCGGTATAACTGATCTTTTTCAGCGTCGAGGGCGCATGGACTTTTGGGTGTAATGGTGCCTGACGCTGCAAGACTTCATCGCCAGGATCAATCTGCCCGATATTGCTGTCCCCGTTTTCGACAAATACCACCCAGCCAGTAGCCCAATCATTGGCAGCCCAATCTTCAACCGTGCCATTATCGCAAGCGGTATGCCCGGTATCCGCATGGGCACTGCGGCAAATTGTGACCAAACGCCCGCGTTTAATCGCTTCAGACCGAGCAAAACGGTTGGCCGCCAACCAATCGTTGACATTGACACTTAAACGCGTGCCCCAAAATACATCATGTATCGGCGGAATAACAATCGTTGCTACCACACCAATCAAAGTTAAGGTCACCAACAATTCGATCATGGAAAATCCTGCATGACTCATTGAATTGATCCGGGGAAATTGCAACATAACGCGCTCCTTGTGAAAGTGAATTCACTTTTAGCGTAACGCGTTCAAATTTCGAGTGCAAACCTTTTGTGAAAAAGAAGTGGTTTAATAGTACAAACAATTTTCGCAAAGTAACTTTGTTGCAAGCAAACGACTATGTTTTGATGTCAGGCAACTTTGCGAACTCTTCAATCACATTTTGGAATTCAGCGACATCTTCAAAGCTTTTGTAGACGGATGCAAACCGGATGTAGGCAATTTTATCCAACTGCTTGAGCTCGTCCATCACCAATTCGCCTATAAAACCGGACACCACTTCACGTTGTCCGCTGGTGAGTAGCTTTTCTTCGATATGCACAATTGCCGCATCAATTGCTTCGGCTGAAACCGGGCGTTTGCGTAAGGCCAGCATAAAACTGGCGCGTAATTTGGCGGGATCGTATTCGGTACGGCTGCTATTTTTTTTCACCACCACCGGCATCACCAGTTCGATCCGCTCAAAGGTCGTAAACCGCTTGTCGCATTTACTACAACGACGCCGCCGCCGAATCGCGTCACCCGGATCGGTGGCGCGAGTATCGAGCACTTGCGTATCTTCATTCTGGCAAAACGGACATTTCATGGCACGCACATTCAATTAAGACTCAGGTGCCGACAAGCCGGGATGGCTTGCCGTAACACCCACACCACCTATACCACCTGTACCGCCGCGCATGGCGCTTTATTTTGCGCCCTGCTCAAGCTGTTTGATCCTTACTTGGCATACACCGGAAAGGCATCGGTTAATCGCTTCACATCCGCTTTCACCCGCGCCAAGGTTTCAGCGCATTCAGGATTATCCAACATATCCGCAATCAAATGCGCAACCTTGGCCACTTCGGCCTCTTTAAAACCGCGTGTTGTCATGGCGGGTGTACCCAGACGAATGCCACTGGTTACCATCGGTTTTTGTGGATCATTCGGGATCGCATTTTTATTGCAGGTCATATGCGCCGCACCCAGCAAGGCTTCAGCCGCTTTACCGGTAATATTTTTCGGCTGCAAATCCACCAACATAACGTGCGATTCGGTACGCCCGGAAACAATCCGCAAACCGCGTTCGATTAAGGTTTTTGCCAAAACATCGGCGTTTTTCAACACTTGCTGTTGATACACTTTGAATTCAGGGCTCATGGCTTCTTTAAACGCCACCGCCTTACCCGCAATCACATGCATCAACGGGCCACCTTGAATACCCGGGAAAATCGATGAATTGATGGCTTTTTCGTGCTCCGCCTTCATCAAAATAATGCCGCCGCGTGGGCCACGCAGCGATTTATGGGTGGTTGATGTGACAAAGTCAGCGTGCGGAACCGGGTTAGGATAAACGCCCGCCGCAATCAAACCGGCATAATGCGCCATATCCACCATAAAATAGGCCCCAACATCTTTGGCCACTTTGGCAAAGCGCTCAAAATCGATGCGCAAGGCATACGCTGACGCGCCCGCGATAATTAATTTTGGTTTGCGCTCATGCGCCAGACGCTCCATGGCATCATAATCGATCTCTTCTTTATCAGTTAAGCCATACGACACCACATCAAACCACTTGCCCGACATATTCAATTTCATGCCGTGGGTTAAATGGCCGCCTTCAGCCAGTGACATACCCATAATCAAGTCGCCCGGTTTGAGCATGGCAAAAAACACGCCCTGGTTGGCTTGCGAGCCGGAATTGGGTTGCACATTGGCAGCTTCAGCGCCAAAAATTTGTTTCACGCGGTCAATCGCCAATTGCTCGACCACATCGACATATTCGCAACCGCCGTAATAGCGTTTGCCGGGGTAACCTTCCGCATATTTATTGGTTAATTGCGAGCCTTGCGCCTCCATCACGGCGGGGGATGTGTAGTTTTCTGAGGCAATGAGTTCAATATGTTCTTGTTGGCGAACATTTTCTTGTTGAACAGCCGCCCACAATTCCGGGTCGATATTTGCGAGAGTATGATTTTTTTCAAACATGAATATTCCAATCGAGAATGAATCAATGACTATGCATTGTGGTTACCTGAACCGAATAAGGAGATCCAATAGACGAGGGGCAGCCTTAATCCAGCACTTCCATTGTTGGCTACCCAGGCGAACGGCATAATACTTCTCACGTTCCCCGGTGGATTTCCACCTTGACGCCGATTTTTCGGCGCTTCGCCAGTTACGTGAGACATAATGGTGCGCAAATTCTAATGTATTTCATCTCTTTGAGCAAGGTGATAATTTGTGAAGGCTGTTGCGCGTATTTATCCCAAGCCGAATTTTCCAACCAAATTCAGCTACAATGAAACGCTCCAGCCTTGGATTGCGTCACTTTTTTTACACCTGGGGGTTCGTTATGATCGTTTTAGTCACGGGTGCCAGTTCCGGTTTTGGAGCGGAAATGGCGCGCACTTTTGTCAAGCACGGGCATCATGTAATTGCCTGCGCGCGCCGCACTGAGCGCCTGGCCGCATTGGCGCAAGAATTGGGGCCATCGCTGCTGGCGTTGGAACTTGATGTCTGTGACAACGACGCCATCACGCGCAATCTGGCGACGCTGCCAAATGAATGGCAAGCCATTGAGGTGCTGATCAATAATGCGGGCCTGGCGCTGGGGATTGAACCCGCACAGCGTGCCTCGCTGGCGCAATGGCAAACCATGATTAACACCAATTGCCAAGGCCTGGTGAATATGACGCATGCGGTATTACCCGCCATGGTTGCGCGTGCCAATGGCGTGATCATCAATATTGGCTCCGTCGCGGGGGCCTACCCCTACCCCGGCGGCAATGTGTACGGTGCCACCAAAGCCTTTGTAGAACAATTTACCCTCAATTTACGTGCTGATCTGGTTGGCACCGGGGTGCGCGCGACCAATCTGGCACCGGGCTTATGTGGCGGCACCGAATTTTCCAATGTCCGTTTCAGCGGTGACGATGAAGCCGCTGCCAAGGTCTACCAAGGAACAGTGCCGCTGTCGGCGCAAGACATTGCCAACACCGCGTATTGGATTGCCACCTTGCCGCCACACATCAATATCAATCAAATTGAAATGATGCCGACCTGTCAAGGATTTTCGCCATTTGCTATCAAGCGCAGCCATGGCTAGCTATCTGCTGCGAATCTTGGACTTCTTGCTGGGCTTATTGCTCTGCCTGCCCTGTAGCGCGGCCGACATTTACCGCTCGCAATCGGGCGACGGCCAGGAACGCTTCGCCAGCCAGGCATTGGACGCCAGTTATGTGTTGTACTTACGCGACGACAGCGCCACAGCCGCCGCTCATTACAAGCTACACCAAAGCGCCACCACCAAACAGCGCGCGCTGGCACTGCGCCCTTTAATTTTACAACTGGCGCAAAAACATGAGGTCGATGGCAAACTGGTGCAAGCCATTATCGAGGTTGAATCGCGCTTTAACCCGCAAGCCCTCTCAAACAAAGGCGCAGCAGGTTTAATGCAGCTCATGCCTGCTACCGCAAGACATTACGGCGTAACCCGGCGCTATGATGTGGCGCAAAATCTGGAAGCGGGGATTCGTTACCTGAAAGATTTACTCAAGCAACACCAGGGCAATGTTGCACTCGCCATTGCCGCCTACAATGCGGGAGCCGGTGCGGTTGCCAAACACGGGCAACAAATACCACCCTATAAAGAAACCATGCTATACGTACCTGCGGTATTATTACGCATGCAGGCGCAAGAATAAGCATACGCCCTTGCCGGAAGGATTTTACCCTTGCATCGACAAAGCAGCCGTAGCGCTTTTTCGGCCACATTTTGACATCCAGATCAGGGAGTTTTTACATGACCAAAAAGCAGTTGGCAAAGGAATACCCTCCACCCGGCGAAGCACAAGCGATCAAAAATCTCACCGAGCGCCAAATCAAAAAAATTATCAATGAAAATCCAACTGGCATCATGCGGCGCGATGCGCATACCAAGATGCATGGGATTGTTAAAGCCGAATTCATCGTCGAACCGGACTTGCCCGAGCCATTGCGCGTCGGGCTGTTCAAGCATCCGGGAACCTATCAGGCGTGGATACGCTTTTCCAATCAAAACCTGATGGAGCCGGACATCAAGCCCGACATTCGTGGCATGGCGATCAAGGTGATGGGCGTGCCCGGCCCCAAACTGCTGCCTGGTGAAACCGATAGCCCGAATATGGATTTTGTCCTCATCAGCTCCAGCTTTTTTATGGCACGCGATGTGCAAGAATTTGACGATCTGATCAAAGGCTTGACGGGTGGCCCACTTGCCCTGGCCTGGTTTTTTCTGACGCATTGGCGCATGGATTGGAATTTACTCAAATCGATGAAGCGTTTTGCCAACCCATTACAGGTGCGGTATTGGAGTTCCACCCCCTATTTGCTAGGCAAACGCGCAGTCAAATATTCGGCGATTCCTTATTTTGACGAACCAGAGCCAATACCCGACCATCCCGATTACAACTTATTACGTCTGGCCATGATCAAAACCTTGGCCGAGCGCGATGTGCGCTTCGATTTTGCCGTACAGTTTCAAACCGATGCTGACGCGATGCCGATTGAAGACCCTGGCGTACAATGGTCGGAAGTCGATTCACCATTTCGCAAAGTGGCCAGCATTAAAATTCCACGTCAGGAATTTGACAGCGAAAAACAGCGTGAATTTGGCGAAAACATTGCCTTCAACACGGCGCGCTGTTTGGCCGAGCACAAACCGTTGGGCGGCATCAACCGAGCGCGCATGGTGGTGTACCAGGTCATTTCAAAATTTCGCCATGAAAAGAATAACGTGCCGATTCAGGAGCCAACGAGCTGGGATATTGAATCCTCACCCCAACCGACTCTTTACACTGAAATGACAAAATAAGCAGTGCCGCCAACAACCGCAAAGTCAATTACGCGGCCCTGATAAAAAAAGAGGGTATTTCCGTTGTGTCCGAAAATACCCTCCCTTGCTCACCCGCTAATTTAACGCTTGGTTCGAGTGCTTGCTTCGAGTGCTTAGTTCGAGTGCTTAGTTCGAGCGACTGGCCTTTTTCCGCTTTGCCAAAAAGCCCAG
>CAMBDR010000277.1 GCA_945864765.1 Janthinobacterium lividum
TGAATATGCTGACTTGCTTGGTAGTAGCCAAGGTAACCCATACCAGGATATTGCCGAAGTGCTGGAAGCGCTTCATGGTGAAGGAAAATCTGTACTGGCGATTATGGACGGTTTTGACAAGCCCCTCGCCAATGGCAAGTTGACTCGCAATTTGTGGGATCAACTTCGAGAGCTGGCGCAAAAACCAAGTTTGAGATTGGTCACTGCCAGTCGGCGAACATTGCGCGACCTGATCCGGCACCCGGATGTCCAGACCAGCGATTTTTGGAATATTTTTGACCCAACACCAGTGCGAGTGGGTTGTTTTGATGACACCGACTTGGCTGTGATTTTGAACCATGTTGATGGCATTCAACTGGAGGTGGGGGCAAAAACGGAGCTATTGAATGCAACAAACGGCTTTCCTGTAATGATGCTTGAAGTGCTAAACATCCTCTGTGCCACAACCAGTGCCAGCAACGTCGATCCGGCTATGCTCAAAGCGGCTTGTGAAAGTGCCTTTCTGCCGCTACACGATAAAATGGATCAGCTTTGGGCGGACTGTTCATCTTCTGGTCAAGACCTGTTTTTTCGGCTCCAGGATGAAGGCACGTTGGTACGGGCAGATATATCAAATATTGATGCTGAAGCCCTGATTGAATGTGGTTTTGCTCATCAAAAGGACAAAAAACTCCATCGCCCGAATTCACTGCTGACCATGTATCTGAAAGGACTGCCGAATGAAGGCAGTGCATTGGTCAGACTGTTCGGCGCTGACAGTGCATTCAAGCACAATTTCAAAAACGTATTGGAACGGCGCATTGCCCAAATTGGCGGCATTGACAGTAATTTGAAACGCTTTCTTGATCGGGGTGCGGGGGATTTACCCGAATATCCGGATGCATTTCTGAGCAACGTGCGTGCTATCGTTAATCAATGTTTTGAACTTATATGGAAAGCCGAGCTTAAAAATAAAGTGATCCCACCGACTTGGATAACAACGTGGAAGTTCACTAAAGAGAAGAATATTGAAGATTGGGAGGTAAACTTTCCGCAGGGCATCCACCGTGTAAGATTGTTAAACTTGATGACGGGTACTGACAAGAGTAAAGCGTGTGCGAAGTATGTTTCAAAAAGCACCTATTTTCTGATGAATGCAACAAATGGTTTTGGTGATTTTGGACAGCATCTGGAGGGTGAAATCGTTGATCTGGGAACTGCCTATGCTGCATTTCTCCTGTGCATTGAACTGGTCGCATCATTGACGCGCGAATTGAAAGTAGAATTTTTATAGCAGATCGTGTCCCGCATCAACGAGTAATTCATCGCCGCGCAGCTCACTGAAAAAGACTTGGTGAATTCCGACTGGATTATCCCCGACAAGACCCTGCACTGGAATGACGGCGAAGAAGTTTTTCAAATTGCTTGGGCAGAGCCGCTTATCAGGTAAAATAGCCCCACCAATTTCACTCAGCCAAACACGATGATCACTCACCAACCCAACCCACTCTACATTGCCAACCCCGAACGCTACCACGCCATGCCCTACCCGCGCTGCGGTAAAAGCGGCTTGCGCCTGTCGCGCCTGTCGCTCGGTCTATGGCAAAATTTTGGTGCCGTCGATACCCAATCGAATGCACGCGCCATGCTACGCCGCGCTTTTGATTTGGGCATTACCCATTTTGATTTGGCCAATAATTATGGCCCGCCGTTTGGTTCGGCCGAATCCACCTTTGGCCACATCATGCAGCAAGACTTTTTACCGCCTCGCGATGAACTCATCATTTCCAGCAAAGCCGGTTTTGATATGTGGCCAGGCCCGTATGGCATCGGTGGCTCACGCAAATATTTGGTCTCCAGTTGCGACCAAAGCTTGAAACGCACCGGCCTCAATTATTTTGATATTTATTACCACCACTGCCCCGACCCCGAAACCCCGATTGAAGAGAGCATGCAAGCGCTGGATTACATCGTGCGTTCGGGCCGTGCGCTGTATGCCGGCATTTCCAACTATGGCCCGGAGCAAACCCAACAAGCCATCGCCATTTTAAAAAGCCTGGGCACGCCGCTGCTGATTCACCAGCCGCGCTACAATATGTTCGACCGCTGGATCGAAAACGGCTTGACCGACGTGTTGCAGCAAGAACAAGTGGGGGCGATTGCGTTTTCGCCCCTGGCGCAAGGCATCCTCACCAATAAATACTTAAACGGCATCCCGCAAAATTCGCGCGTGGCGCGCGCCGAACAAATTTATTTGGGCGAAGGTGACCTCACCCCCGCAACCATTCAAAAAGTTCAGGCGCTCAATGCCATTGCCCAGCAACGCGGCCAATCGCTGGCGCAAATGGCGATTGCCTGGGTGTTGCATAACCCCGCCATCACCAGTTGCATTATCGGTGCCAGCCGCCCCGCGCAAATTGAAGATTCAGTCGCCGCACTGGGCAATGCCACGTTTGGGGCCGACGAAATGGCCCAAATTGAAGCCGTTCTGGCACAGCCATAATGATACGGGGCGTTCGACGACTGGCGTGGACAATGTGCGCCAGCCTGATTGCAAGTAGCAGCTTGTATCTGGTTGGCAGCAGTAACGCGGCTTGCCCACCCGCCGGGGCCACGCGCGAGTCATTATTGGCATTGAAGGCGGCACAATGGAAAATCGCAGAAGTCGCGCAAACCCAAACCCTGGCGTTAAATTTGTTCGACTGTCTGGCCGACCCCGACCCGGTATTGCGCGACGAAATTGGCTTTGCAGCACTCTCGGCCTGGATGCGCAGTAACCAGCTCAATCCAGCGACCCTGCACCAATTGCGCACGCAATTACTACAACAATTGCGCCCCAATCCGACTGACAAGCTTGGCTTTGCCCAACCCTTTGCCGCACTCACGCTGGCCGAAATAGCCCGCGTGGATCGCAAACAAGCCTTTTTGAGTTCAGCCGAACGGCAAGAAATGGTCAACGCCGCCAGTAGCTTTTTAATTGCGGTACGCGACTATCGCGGCTTGGATGACAAAGCGGGGTGGCGTCATAATGTGGCGCATGGGGCTGACTTTATACTACAACTGGCACTCAACCCGGCACTGGAACGGCCGCAACACGAAGCCATGCTGGCGGCCCTGTCCAGCCAAATCGCACCAGGCAGCCACGCCTGGCGTTATGGCGAAAGCGAACGCTTGATGGCACCAGTCTATTACCTGGGTATCCGCTCCGGCTTGAATGCGGCAGATTGGGATGCCTGGTTCACGCACTTACTGGCACCATTCAAGGCACAAGCCCCCAATACTCAGGTCAGCCTGACGCTACGTCATAACCTGAATGGTTTTTTGCTGGCGCTTTACTTTTCGCTGCAAGAAGGCAACGATGCCGAGGTACGTAAAAAAATGTTGCCTGCCGTAGTGAAAGCGCTCAAGGCAATCGGCTGACTCGCAACCTGGGCGCGACAATAACACATCAGCAACACAACAGCAACACAACAGCAACACAACAACAACGCGGACACTTTACAACAAACCCAGCAAGTGCTGCTCCAATTCGAACACATGGTCATCGACATAGCCCAGCTCGCGCAAAGACTGGGCCAGCAATAAAAGGTAATCCCGGTTCGGGCCACTCGGCCCCTCCGATGCAGCAATTTGCTGCGCAATCTGCCCCACCGATGCCTCGCCCAAAAACGCCGGATTGCAAGCCGTGGCAATATACACCAAACCCGCGCAATTACCGCCATCAGCAAACCGGATCAACGTCGATAAGCGCACATAGCCGTTCTTTTCGCGGTGATCGAGGTATTCAAACACCTCTGCACTAACCCGATACGCCATACCACCACAGACCGCGCCCATTTCCGGCACCAAGGTGACGACCCGCCCCGGCGCATCGGGCGTGCCACGATGATCATGCGAGCCTTGCCAAAAACGGCGCGACCAGTCACGTATGGTCGCAGGTTTGCGCTCCAAAAACGGAAAATCAATTTTGTAAATCAAAGAGCCATAGGCAAACAACCAAATCCCATCGACTGATTCGACGTTTTGCGCTAACCCGACCACCTTTTGCATTCCCGATTCCCCCCGCTTGTTACACACTTGTCACACAATTTACATACCCGACTTTGTTACCTTGGCAAGCCAATTTTACCTTGCCAGAAGCAAAATCTCCCAGTACAATCATTCCTTAAATTAATTTAAAATTCCAATATCCAATTATCAAAGGAAAGCACATGAAATTACAGTCTCTTGCTATTGCGGCTTTGCTCGCCGCCAGCTCAAGCCAAGCTATGGCAGACACCGTGAGTTTTGATCTGGGTCTGGCCAAGGGTTTCAGTGGCTTTTTCTACGGCAATGTCACCAATGTGGTGGATGTGGAAGGCCGTTTGGCCGTCGGCGGCAATCTTAACACAACCGGTTTTTCGATTGGCTATCGCACCCCGTATGGCTTCACTGGCCCCAGCCTGGTGGTAGGTGGCGATGTTAACGTCGGTCATGGTGCCATTTATTCTGGCCCACTCACCAATATTGACACCAATGAATCCATCGGCCCCATCACCAGTTGGGAAAAGCCACCTGGTTATGGTGTATTTGGTGGCACCAACACCTCCCCTGCCTACCACGATTTACGGCAGCAAGCCAATGCAGTTGATTTTAACGCGGCCAAAGTTCAATTGACGGGTTTGTCAAATAACCTGGCCAACCAAACTGCCAATGGCACCGTCGAATTCAAATACAGCAGCGTATTTCTGACTGGCGACAATACCTCCGATACGCAAATTTTCAATGTCAATTCCAATCAATTGCAAAATTTGGTGCTCACTGACGTTAAAGCTGGTGCCAAGGTTTTGGTTAACGTAACGGGCAATTATGACACCGTTAGCTTTAGCGGTGGACAAACAGGGCAATGGGAAGACTTACGTGATCGTGTGATTTTCAACGTCACCAATGCACGTGAAGTCAATGTTAATACATTCTTATGGGGTAGTATTTTAGCCAATAACTCAAATATCACGGGTTTTGGCCACCTGGAAGGCAATGTGGTTGCCAATTCGCTGTCAACCCGGCTTGAAATTGGCTACGAGCCTTCACCTCCGGTGCCGGAACCAGAAACCTATGCGATGATGCTGGCTGGTTTGGGTATGCTGGGCTTTTTAGCCCGTCGCAAGAATGCAAAAAAGCTGGGATAATCGTTTAAATTGAGCTTATATTCGCTCTTTTTACACTAAATTCAAAGAAAAGGCTCACATTGATTTGTGGGCCTTTTTTGCTTTCTGAATACCCTCAAAAAATCTGACCTACGCGAAAAGCTACGCCAAACAAAAATTGACGCAAAAACGAGACACTGCTTTTCGGCTGTCTATTTACTTGGCGAGGGTAATCAAATTGCGATGGATTGAAAGACCAATAAAAATGACTCCTGACATGTACAGTGCAGGAAGAGCAAACTACTCGCAGACCTGTTACGCAAGGCCGCCAAATTGTGAACCTGTCCATCTGTCATCACGGCCAAGCCAGCGTCAAAATTGATCCAAATAGCGCCAACATTGTTGGCGTCGTTGGGGAACGAAGCATTTGCCACAATAGCATGGGCAAACGCTGACATCATTTGGTGCGCTAATTGATCGGGAATGACACCAAATGATGGATTGCAGCACATTACCGATAAATTTTCTGTCGATTGCCGATATCAAACAACCAAATAATGTGTTTGGCATCATCAATTTCAAATAGAATTCGATAAAGACCGACTCTGGTGCGGTAAATTGCATCCCTTCCGAGTAATTTTATGGTATCCACTCCCCGAGGGGTGCAGCGCAAATAAGCCAACTTTTGATCAATACGACGTTGTACAAGATTGGGTAGTTCGTTATAAGCTGCAAGTGCCTTTTTACTAAACTTAACTTGGTAGTCCACTGGTGTCATCCTCTATTCTGTGCAGCCTACGCCCCAATTGCCATGCCCCTTTTTTGGGGGTATCGGGCTACACATTTTTGGCTACCGGGTTTTGGCGTTAGATTGGGCATCCCCGGTATTGCCGTGATTCATTCGTTCCCCTCCTTGGATCGATGGAATGCATCAATCGTTTCATTATCGATTCGATTTTCCTCCTCTTCAATTTTTCTTAGGAAAAAAGCATATGCCTCTGGTGTGATGATGACGGCCTGAAGTTTGGCATTCTCATCTACTATGCCAATATCTTCATGGGCTGGGTCTACTTCGTTAATCAAGTCTAACAGTTCTTTGCCCAAATCACTGTTAAAAATTGTTCGCATTGTCATTTTTTTGTCTCTCTCATTGTTTTCTGTTGTAAATTTCATTTGACAGCTCTTTGGTCTGTTTTATGCTGATTGTATAGCCATTGT
>CAMBDR010000278.1 GCA_945864765.1 Janthinobacterium lividum
CTCGTTGCAAAAAATGCGGCCGCCGCGCGGCGTGCCGCGATGGCCATGCAAGATGGACAGATCTGGTGGAAAACGCCATCGTCATCTTTGGTGCGGGTTATGGCTGGCAAGCGCTGGCGCAGGCACAATGGTTGTACCGCTGCACCATCCATTATTGGGGCGATATCGATACCCATGGCTTTGCGATTCTGGATAGCTTGCGCAGGCACTTTGCCCATGTCGAATCATTTTTGATGGATATGGACACCCTGCTGGCGCATGAAAGCCTGTGGGGCGTCGAAATCACGCCTGTTCGCCACGATCTGCCACGCCTGACTGCACACGAGCGTGAAGTGTACGACGCCTTGCGTGACAACCGGATCAGGCCCGCCTTGCGTGACAACCGGATCAGGCCCGGCTTGCGTCTGGAGCAAGAGCGGATTGGCTTTGAATGGGTGCAGCAGGCTATCATGCGGCTCTGAATTTCTGAAAAATATCTATTCATAATTAATGTAAATTTCTTTCTAACATGATGATTTTGTTCTATAATAACCTGATTCATAGCCTAATAAAATCTATTCATGATCAATTCACCCGACAGCACCGAGCAAATTGCCCGTTTGCGTGCCTTGCTCAAACCACAGCCTTTGGATGCGGCCAGCGTGTGTACACGGCTGCAAATATCGCAACCAACCTTTTCACGCCTGTGGAAGTTGGCCGGGCCGGATGTGTTGGCCATTGGTGCCGCGCGGGCCAGGCGTTACGCCTTGGCGCGCAATTTGGGCAACCTGGGTTCTTTATTGCCGGTGTTTGAAGTGTTGGCCGACGGCAGCAGCGCGCCCTTTGGCGAATTGCGCATCTTGCAAAATGACTGGTATTGTTTTACGCCGCACGGTGGCGCTGCGCAGTTGATGCTGGGCATGCCGTTTTGGTTGCAAGATTTACGGCCCCAGGGTTTTCTCGGGCGCATGGTGCCGCGTCTGCATCGTGATTTGGGCTTACCTTTGAATATTCTGGAATGGTCAGACGATGACACCTTGCGTTTTGTGACCCAGCGTGGGGAGGATGTGCCGGGCAATATTATTCTTGGTAATGAATCGTATCGGCGTTTTCTGGGGCTAAGCCAGCGCCAGCGCGGGGGTGCGGCACTGGGCGAGACCGGGTATGCGGCCGTGCCCGTGCCCGTGCCCGCGCCCGAGCGTGTAGCGACGTATGCGCGGCTGGCGGACTTGGCCAATTTGGGTGAAGCGGCGGGTTCATCGGCAGGGGGCGAGCAACCCAAGTTTGTTGCCAGCGTGCTGCGTGGGGATGGCCGGATCGAACCGGTGTTGGTCAAATTTTCGCCGGACATTGCCACCATCAATGGTCGCCGTTGGGGCGATTTGCTGATCTGCGAACATTGGGCGCTGGAAACCTTGCGTGAGGCAGGCATTGCCGCCAGTGTGACCGAATTGATTGAAACGGATGTGCGCATCTATTTACAGGCGCGCCGCTTTGATCGCGTCGCGCCAGATGGGGTTATGGGTGGTGTAATTGGTCGTGCGCCTGTGGTATCGATGGCGGGTATTGATGGTTTGCTCGGTGCGTTGGATAAAAACTGGACGCATGCCACCTTGCTGTTGCGCGATCAAAATCAACTCTCTGCTGCCGATTGGCAAACCGTGTGTTTGCTTGACGTGTTCGGCGCGCTGATCGGCAATTCTGACCGCCACCCCGGTAATTTGTCGCTGGTATGGGACAAAGACGGCCGTTTTACGCTGGCCCCGGTGTACGACATGCTGCCCATGCTATATCAACCCACACGCCAGGGCGAAGTGGTGCCGCGAGAATTTGATGTGCGGGTGCTGGATCGGCTGGATTTGCGCTGCCTGGATCAGGCGCGCGGGCTGGCGATGGCGTTTTGGCAGAAAGTGGAGCAAGACTTGCGCATCAGTGCGGATATGCGCCAGATTGCGCGGCAACATGCTACCATTATTCGGACTAATCTTGGCTAATCAGTGGAAAGCGACGCATGATCATCACCCAACTTACCCTTACCAATTACCGTGGCGCAAACAACCTGGTTTTGCCGTTAGACCCAAGGTTGAATGTGTTTTTCGGCACCAATGGTGCAGGCAAATCCACGGTGCTGGATGCGGCGGCCACGCTGTTGTCATGGTTGGTGGCACGGCTAAAAACTGAGCGGGGTGCTGGCAGCGCGATTAAAGAAATCAATATCGCCAATGGCAAAGCCGCCGCCCAGCTTGGTATGCTGTGTCAGGATGGTGCGCGAGGATTTGCGTGGCGGCTGGCGAAGGCGCGTACCGGGCACGGCAGCCCGGAGAGCAAGAGTGATTTTGCCAGCTTGAATGAATACACGGCCACCTGGCACCAGCAAATTAGCGCAAGCAAGGAAGCCATCAATTTACCCTTGTTGGTGTATTACCCGATTAACCGTGCGGTGGTGGATATTCCGCTGCGGATTCGGCAAAAGCATCAATTCACCATTTTCAGTGCCTATGACGATGCGCTCACTAGTGCCGCCAATTTTCGCACCTTTTTTGAATGGTTTCGCGAGCGTGAAGATTTGGAAAACGAACAGGCAAGGGATGTTGACGAAGCGAACGGCCAGCGCTATCAGGATAGCCAGTTGCAAGCCGTGCGGCAGGCCTTGGCGTGTTTCATGCCGGAATTTTCCAAACTGAGTGTGCGACGTAATCCGCTGCGCATGGAAGTGTTGAAACAGGGCAAGCGCTTGCTGGTGGATCAACTCTCCGATGGTGAAAAATGTCTGATTGCGTTGGTGGGCGATTTGGCGCGCAGGCTGGCCATTGCCAACCCGCTGCGCGAGAATGCTTTGGCGGGCGAGGGCGTGGTGTTGATTGATGAAGTGGATTTGCATTTGCACCCCAACTGGCAACGCATGTTGATAGCGCGCTTGCAGCAGACTTTTACGGGCTGCCAGTTTTTGCTATCCACCCATTCGCCGCATGTGATTGGCAATGTTCAGCCGCAGTCGCTGTTTTGCTTGCGCCAGGAAGAGGGCGGCATGGTGTTTGATCAGCCGCGTGAATCGTATGGTAAGAATGTGGATCGGGTGTTGGAAGATATCATGGGCTTGCCAACCACGCGCCCGGATCAGGTGCAAGCCGATTTGCAACAGATGTTTGAGGCGATCAGCCGGGGAGAATTGACGCAGGCACATGAGCAAATCAACGTGTTGCGCAGCCAAATTGGTGATGATCCCGATCTTGGTAAGGCGGAAGCATTGATTCGGCGTAAGGAGGTGATTGGGCGATGAAAGCAATCCAAAAAGGTGTGGAACCAGCCATTTTTACTGCCTGGAAGGCGCTTGCCAATGACGATTGGCAGCCAAGTTACGGCATTCTTGGCAATCCACAAAAGAAAGCGGTGAAGCAAGCCTTGATGTTGGAGCAAGGCTATATTTGCTGCTATTGCGAATGCAGATTGGTTGAGGATGATTCGCACATTGAGCATTTTGTACCGCAAAGCGAATCGGATATTGGGGCTTTGGATTTTGCCAATATGCTGTGCTCATGCCAGCAAAATCTGGAAAAGGGTACGCCATTACATTGCGGGAATTTGAAAGGCGATCACAATGTGCCGATCTCGCCGCTTGACCCGGATTGTGCGACAAGGTTTATTTTCGCAGCCGATGGACGAGTGTTACCTGCCAGCGTGGGTGATCTGGCTGCGATTGACACGATTCAAGTGCTCGGTTTGGATATTCCGATACTGCGGGCAAGGCGGGCGAAAGTTATTGAAGTGTTTTTGGATGAGTCTCTTGAGGTTGATGAACTCAAGCGCTTGGTTAGCGCGTATTTGCAGAAGGATGCGCTTGGCGCGTATGGCGAATTTTGGACTGCGGTTGATGGCTTGTTTTGATTGATGCCATTGATTAATCGTGCAGCATCACGCGTGGGCACAAAAGCGTGCCCACGGTTCAAAACAAATCAATCAAGCAACCCGCTTATACAATCCCGCTTATACAATCCGATTTCCACTAGCCGGATCAAACAACGTCGCCTTACCCAAATTAAACGACAACAACATACTCTGCCCCGGATGCACCGCCTCACGCGGGTGGGTGCGGCAGGTGACGGGCGTGCCATTCAACTTGGTAATCACCAACGTATCCGGCCCGGTCGGTTCCGTCATGCTGATGGAACAGGTAAATTCCTGCCCATGCTCGCCATGCGCGGAGGATAAATCGGTGATTTGTTCAGGACGTATCCCCAACAACACTTCTTTACCCACCCATGCCTTGACCTGATCCGCCGTCGCATTCAAACGCAGAGCCACGCTGTTATTTTCATTGGTGACCTTGATCGACACATTGCCACCCTCCACATCGATTTTGCCAGGAATAAAATTCATCGATGGTGAGCCGATAAAGCCCGCCACAAACAAATTGGCCGGATTGTCGTAAATCTCTTGCGGCGTACCCAATTGCTGCACCACGCCATCCTTCATCACGGCAATTAAATCGCCCATGGTCATCGCTTCAATCTGGTCATGCGTCACATACACGATGGTGGATTTCAAACGCTGATGCAAGAGCTTGATTTCGGCGCGCATTTCTACCCGCAGTTTAGCATCCAGATTCGACAGTGGTTCGTCAAACAGGAAAAGGCTGGGTTTGCGCGAAATGGCGCGACCCATGGCCACGCGCTGGCGTTGACCACCCGATAACTGCGCCGGGCGACGATCCAGCAAATGGGTGATTTGCAGCGTTTCCGCTACCCGCGCCACAATTTCTTCTTGCTCGGCTTTCGGCACTTTTTTTACACCCAAACCGAAGGCGATGTTTTCCCGCACCGTCATCGACGGGTAGAGCGCATACGATTGAAACACCATCGCAATATCACGGTCTTTGGGTTGCAAATCATTGACCACTTTGTCGCCAATGCTGATCTCACCCGAGGTGACGCTCTCCAACCCGGCGATCATATTTAATAGCGTCGATTTACCCGAACCGGAACCACCGACCAAAATCAAAAATTGCCCATCTTTGATGTCAATATTGATATTTTTTAACACTTCCACCCCGTTCGGGTAGACCTTGCGTACATTACGAATTGATAAACTTGACATAGCTGCTCCTTAACCTTTAACTGCGCCAGCGGTCAAGCCGCGCACGAAATAACGACCTGCGACCAAGTACACCAACAACGTCGGCAAGGCGGCAATAATCGCACCTGCCATATTGACGTTGTACTTCGGTGAGCTGCTGGAGGTGTTGACCATATTGTTGAGACCCACCGTAATCGGCTGCGCTTCGTTGCTGGCGAAAATGATGCCGAACAAAAAGTCATTCCAAATTTGGGTGAATTGCCAAATCACGCATACCACAAAAATCGGGCCAGAAATGGGCAACACAATTTTACGGAAGATCAGGAAAAAACCTGCGCCATCAATCCGCGCGGCCTTGATCAATTCTTCCGGCACGCCAATATAGTAGTTGCGGAAAAACAGGGTGGTGAACGCGGTGCCGTAAATTACATGTACCATGACCAGGCCAGTCGTGGTATTGGCCAGACCCAGTTTCCCCAGGATACTCGCCATCGGCAAAATCACTACCTGAAACGGAATAAAACAACCCACCAGCAATGCCGTAAATAAAATTTCGGAACCGCGAAAACGCCAGTGCGCAAACACATAACCGTTAAACGCACCCAGCATGGTGGAAAAGAATACCGCAGGCACCACCATTTTGATCGAATTCCAAAAATACGGTTTCAGCCCGGTTTCATTGGTCCCAATCGGTGCGCTCGACCAAGCCGCTTGCCACGAATCAAATTGAATATGGCGCGGCAAGGACATCATATTGCCGGAATTGATTTCTTCCATGGTTTTCACCGAGTTCACCAACATCACATACAGCGGTGCCAGATAATACAGGGCGAACAGAATCAACAGCAGATAGAGGACGAACCGTCCGGGCGTGAGTTTTTTGGCGTTCATCGCATGGCCTTTGCGCTACGGGTTTCGAGATACATCAGTGGCACCAATACCGCCACAATCGTCATTAACATCATGATCGCCGAGGCGGACCCCTGTCCCATCAAATTACGGGTAAAGGAATATTGATACATGAAAATGGCGGGTACGTCCGACGAATTGCCCGGGCCGCCCTGCGTCAATGCCATCACCAGATCAAAGCTCTTGATGGCAATATGCGCCAAAATTAACCGCACGCTGAAAAACACCGGGCGCATGGCCGGAATAATAATGCGGCGGTAAATTAAGGGCAGCGAGGCACCATCAATTTGCGCTGCCTTGATAATTTCATCGTCAATCCCGCGCAAACCTGCCAAAAACAAGGCCATTACAAAACCGGACGA
>CAMBDR010000279.1 GCA_945864765.1 Janthinobacterium lividum
CCCGATGGAAAAAATCTGCCAGGCCGGCATCGCCTATGTTAGCTACGGCATGAGCAACCCGGATGAATACGCGCTGGTGTTTATGGAACGTCGCCCGGTCGCCCCCATCGAAGCGGCCACGGTGGAACATGGCAATATCGAACAAGACCCCTACGCCTTCGCGCATAGCCTGTTCGTGCAACTGGCCGCCACCGGCATCGTGCGCAACGATAATGAATCCACCCATCAAATGACCCAGGTTTTTTGGCACGGCTTGCATGGCCTCACTTCGCTGGGCCTGGTCATGGTGGAAGAAGAAGAATGGATGCCCAGAATCCCCCCGGAACAACAATTGGATAATTTATTGCAAGTGATGATGACCGGCATCAGCATTCACTTTAAAGCCCTACCGTAAGCGCCCCGCCCCCGCCGCCCGCCTCAGTTGTATCAGCTTGCCGACACTCGCTTCGAATCAGAATAAAAACGTATACCTTAAAATAAAACAGTGTTATATTTGAGGCTCGATGTTTTATATGATTAATCGAGACAGATTTTCCTCTTCCAAAAATAAACAAAGGAGACCAACATGTCAATCCGCCTTACTTTACCCACTACACAACGCCCTACACTACGTCTTACTTTACACACTACCCTGCGCTGCCTGGCCATTGCACTGGGCAGCACCTTCATCACCGCCGCCGCATCGGCCGACCCTTACCTGGTCGGGCGCGGCATGTCGGACATTACCGGCGAAGCAGCCGAGGTCGGCATGCTGGGCTACGCTTCGCTGTCACAAACCACCGGCGGCATTCATTTGCGCCAACGGGCGCGCGCCTTTATTGTGCTCGATCAGGCCAGTGGGCGACGCACGGTGTTCGTCAACACCGATCTGGGCTTTGTCACGCAAAGCGTGCAGCAAGCCGTCATCAGCCAATTGAAAGCCAAATACGGCAGCCTGTATGATGCGCCGAATGTGATTTTATCCGCCACCCATACCCACAGCGGCCCCGGCGGCTTTTCGCACTATGCCTTGTACAATGTCACCACCCTGGGCTTTAATAAAAAGACCTTTGACGCCGTGGTCAGCGGCATTGTGCTGGCCATTGACAAAGCGCACCGCGACTTAAAACCCGGCACCATCCAGATCGGCCAGGGCCAATTGGCCGATGCCAATAAAAACCGCTCGCTGCCCGCTTACATGCGCAACCCGCAAGCCGAGCGCGAGCGCTGGGGCAGTAGTACCGATCAGGATATGACGGTGCTGCGCTTCAAACAGGGCAGCAACGACGTAGGGGCGATCAGTTGGTTCGCCACCCATGGCACCTCGATTACCAATTCCAATCATTTGATCAGTGCCGACAATAAAGGTTATGCCCAATGGCGTTGGGAACATGAGATAAAAGGCGCGCGCTACAATGCCGACAGCGATTTCGTGGCCGCTTTTGCCCAATCAAATGCGGGCGATATGACACCGAACCTGAATCTGGATGGCACCGGCCCCACCGCCAACGAGTTTGATAACACCCGCATCATCGGCGAGCGCCAATTGCAAAAAGCGCTCAGCATCTACAACGGCGCACTGGAAACCCTGAGCGGCCCGGTCGATTTCCGCCATCGTTTTGTCGATTTTTCGCGCATCACGGTTGGCAGCCAATTCACTGGCGGTGCGGCGCAAACCACTTGCCCGGCGGCCTTGGGTATGTCGTTTGCAGCAGGTTCCACCGAAGACGGCCCCGGCCCTGCTATTTTTACCGAGGGCGATGTCAAGGGCAACCCTTTCCTGCAAGCCATGGGCGGCTTGCTCACGCCCGCGCCCCAGTCCGTGCGCGACTGCCAATTGCCCAAACCGGTGCTATTGGCACCGGGCACCCAGCAACCTTTTCCGTGGACGCCCGAAGTCTTGCCGGTCTCCATCGTGCGCATTGGCCAGTTGGCCATTGTGGCCGCGCCAGCCGAGTTCACCATCATGTCGTGGCGGCGCGTGCGTGACACCGTCAAAGCGGCGCTGGGTGACAGTGCAAAATATGTGGTGCTGGCCGGGTATGCCAACGCCTATTCCGGCTACGTAACCACCCCGGAAGAATACGATTCGCAGCAATACGAAGGTGGTTCCACCCATTTTGGCCGCTGGACGCTGCCCGCCTACCAGCAAAACTACCATGAACTGGCCAGCGCGCTGAAACAGGGTGTGGGCGCGCCTGCCAGCGCGGTACCGCGTAATCTGACCAACAATCAAATGTCATTCCAAACCGGGGTGGTGTTGGATAACACGCCCATCGGCAAAAGCTTTGGCCAGGTCGATTTGCAACCCAACGCCAGCTATCTGCGCGGACAACGGGTGAATGTGGCCTTTTGGACCGGCCACCCGAAGAATAATCTACGCCAAAATGGCACGTTTTTGGAAGTGCAACGCTGGAATGGCGCAAGCTGGGTGACCGTGGCGCGCGATGGCGACTGGAGCGCGATTTACCGCTGGCAGCGCATCGATTCATTCTGGGGCACCTCCAAGGCCGCCATTTCATGGGATATTCCACCCGATGCAGCGCTGGGCCAATATCGTATTCGCCACTACGGCAATTATAAAAACGGTTGGACTGGTGCGATTGGCGATGTAACGGGCACCAGTAATACCTTCCAGGTGAAATAGGTTAACCCAAATAAGCAACCCAAATAAGCCAACCCGGTGTTACGCCTCATAAGGCAAAAACACCGACACCGTGGTGCCCACACCGGGTTGGCTCTGGATTTCGATACGGCCATGATGCTGGTCGATAATGTGTTTAACGATGTCCAGCCCGATGCCAGCACCACTACCTGCCTGACGGGTAATGAGCAAGGGTTCGAAAATATTCACCAGAATATCTTCAGCGATACCGCAACCGGTATCGCCGATGCCAACCACCGCTTCATTGCCCACACGACGGATGCTAATGCTGAGGGTGCCAGGTTGCTGCATGGCCTGCAGGGCATTTTGAATCAGGCCGATCCAGACTTGATTGAGTTTCTCGGGCTGGTAGTACAAGGCGTCAATTTTATCGAATTGGCATACCAGCCGATTTTTTCCTTCGATCAGATTTTGGTAAATCACCAACACCGTTTCCATGTCTTCCACCAAGTGACGCTTGATCAGCACCCCGTTTGGGCTAACGTGGGAAAACGATTTTAAAGCCCGCACGGTTTTGCCCACTCTTTGTACGGCAGCTTTGATGTGTGTCGAATTTTCTTTGACCAGCGCGATACTTTGCACCAGTTTCAGCATGGCTTCGGCAGCAGGATGCTGCAGCAAGAGCAAACGAGTTTGTGACTCAACATCCGTTTCACTTGGGCCGGGCGTGGTGGTGGGCGTGGTGATTGAGGTATTGGCAATCTCGATCAAACGTAAGAAATGCGTCATCGTCGTCCTATCCAGTTGGCGCAACAAGGGCGGCATGCCACTTAAGGAATGGTATAAGGCCTTGGCCATTTGTTTGCCGCTGCTTTGGATGCTGGCCAGCGCCTGATTGATTTCTTCGCCAACGCTGCTAATCAACTGCCCCAGCGACGCCATTTTGTCAGCATGTATCATTTGGTCCTTCGCCATCAGCAGCGCCGCTTGCGCTGCAGTGGCTTGCGCCTGCGCGTCCTGGGCTTGCTGGCGCGAGGCTTCGATGCGCTGATACATAGCATCAAGTTCACTATTGGTTTTGGCCAGGGCGGCGTTGCTTTGGCTCAGTTCACTGGTGCGCTCGGCGACCCGCTGCTCCAACACTTGCTCGGACGTATGCAAATTCTCCAGCAATAATTGTTGTGCCACCAAAGCTTGCTGCTGGGCGTGGGCTTTTTCGCGCAGCAGGCTATTGAGCCGATCCGCCAGGGCAAACGCCAGTAGCAACATTTCCATAGCGGAGCCAATTTGCATGGCATTGCTATTAAAATGACTGACGGGTGCCCAACCTAGCCCGGTCAAAATGGCCATCACCGCACCCACCATCAACATAGAAAATGCCAGTAAAAACAATGCCGCGCTACGCTGCTTTTTGCGCAGGCAATACAAGCTCACCCCAAACATGACGAACAATGCCAACAAATACATGACAGGCATCAGCAAGACGGCTTCACGCGGCGATACAACAATCCAGATCAATGAAATACAAAACAGGCGCACCGACCATTTCAGCCAGCCATCGATCCGTGGAAAACTGATCCGGGTGTTTAACATGGCTCGCATAAAGGTCAAGATGGTCGCCGTGACCAGAGAACCCATGATCAAAAAGCTGGTATCCCCCCCTTGCTGCCAGTTCGGCCACAAATATTCATTGGCCAGCCCATTTTGTACCGCCACGGTTAATGCGGCGCAAAGCGCAAAATTGAGGTACAAACCATAGATCAGCTCGCGCAAGGCAATAAACAACACCAGATTAAATAAAAACATCGCGATCACCATACCAAAATACCAGCCTTGAGCCAGGTAATCATTGCGCTCCCAGCGGTGAAATTGCCGGGGCGTGGATAAAAACGCGTTGATATTCATCGGATTGACCGATTCAATCCGCCAATACAGCACTTGCTTTTCATGCGCGGCCAGGCGCACCGGGAAAATAAAAAAACGATTCGGATAAGGCCGGGTGGCGAACGGCATCACATTTCCGGTGCCCAGCGTTTGCCAGCCACCGGTTGTAAGCGGTTGGTGAAATTGAATCCGCGACAGCAGCGCATAACGCAATTCCACCATCCGCTCCAATGGCTGTGTACTGTCATTACGCAGCGTCAGGCGCACCCATAATGCAGAACGGGTCAAACCATAGTTTAGCCCGTAGCCCGCTGGCGCGCCGCCTTGAAAGCGCGCCGCCTGCGCTGGCTGCTGAACCTGGTCCAGCGTCAATTTTCCGGAAGCATCTTCCAGCACCGACACATATTCGGTCAGCGACAGTGCAGTTGGCTCAATCTGGCTGACATCCACCACCCTGTCTTGCACCCGGTCTTGCAACTGAGCAGGCGCTGGCGCTGCCAGCACGGGGCGAATCAATATCAACGAAAGCAGCAACGAAAGCAGCAGCCAAAGCAGCCGCAATGCCGGCCGCAATACCGACAGCAGCAGCGCATGCCGTAAGGCCCCATGCCCAGCGCATTCGGCCCGGTTCATGTCCCCTCCGTATCGTAGGGTAAATAAACCAAAAACGTGGTGCCCACGCCGACCTGGCTTTGCACATCGATCCGCCCATGGTGTTTTTGCACAATTTTTTTGACGATATCCAAACCCAAACCACTGCCCTCCCCTGCCACTTTGGTGGAAAAGAAGGCTTCAAAAATCCGGTCGATAATCGACTCGGGAATACCGCAGCCCGAGTCGCCCACGCAAACCACGGCTTCATTGCCGATGCGCTCAATGGTCAGCGTGAGCGTGCCGCGAAAATCCATCGCCTGCATGGCGTTGTGAATCAGATTGGTCCACACCTGATTCAATTCATCCGGGTAACAGCGTAACGGCGCAATGGGTTCATAGCGGCGCACCAATTCAATATTTTTCTTGATTTGGCTTTGATACAGCAGCAGCACCGCTTCCAAACCCGCGTGCAAATCAACGCTCTGTGCCTGGCCAGTATGCTCTGCCTGCGAAAAAGTTTGCAGGGTGAACACAATTTTGGCGGCCCGTGCAATCGCGGTATTAATATTTTGCATATTATTGACCAGCATTGCGCCGTTGCGTGCGGTATCCAAAATTAAATCAGCCTCCGGATGGCGCAGCAGGGGCAAAAATCTGTCTACCTCGGTTTGGGCGTTGACCTGCACCAAAATGGCCGCCCGATGCCGGGCATGTTCGATACCCGCCTGTTCCAGTTGCTCGCTCACGGCGCGGGTTTGCGCGCGCTCCTCGCGGCTGGTGCGCATGAGGCTGTGCGCATTGGCATGGGCCACCAGCGCTTCCAACAGGGTCAAGCTCTCGTCATCGAGGGTTTGAAACAGTTTTCCGGCATTCGAACACGCCTTCCATAAGGCATCGGCTATGCTGTCGTTGCTCGACTTTACCGCCCCGACCGGATTATTAATTTCATGCGCCACGCCCGCAATCAAATGCCCGAGTGCAGCGGTTTTTTCGGCATGAATCAATTGGCTTTGGGTTGCCCGCAAAATATCCAGCGAGCGGCTTGCGTGTTCGCTGGCTACCTGGGCTTGCTGGCGCGAGGTTTCAGCCAATTGACAGGCGTTTTCCAGTTCGATGTTGGCCTGTAACAAGGCGGCGCTACTGGCCGAGAGTTCCTGGCTGCGCTGTTGCACCCGTTGTTCCAGCACGCGTTCGACCTGATACAGATTCTCT
>CAMBDR010000280.1 GCA_945864765.1 Janthinobacterium lividum
TGATAAAACACCATCCCCGCCTTATCCGAGCGCACCACTTGCCAATTGGCTAACCAGGCATGTTCAGCCTCGCCCACGGGCAAGGCTGTCGCACTCTCTGCGTAAATCAATCCTTTGTCATTAAGTAATTGATGGCACAAAGGTAAGGACTTTTCCAGCCAGCCCTGGCTATACGGCGGGTCCAGAAAGATCATATCAAAGCGTTGTTGTTGACTAATGAAGCGTTGCGCCGTCACAATCGCATCGCCGCGCACGATGTCGATTTGCCCGGCATGCAACTTCTCTTTTAACGCTTCCAGTTGCTTGACCACCACACTTTGGTTTTCCACCATCGTCACATGTTGCGCGCCCCGGCTGGCGGCTTCAAAACCCAAGGCACCACTGCCAGCAAATAAATCCAGACAGCGCATTTGGCTCCAACGTGGGCCACATAAATGTTGCAGCCAATTAAACACAGTCTCGCGTACCCGATCCGGTGTGGGGCGCAAATCAGTCGCATTAATCACAGGTAAAGGCGTGCGTTTCCATTCACCGCCAATGATGCGAACTTGCTGTGCAGTGCGGGTGGCGGCAGGCGCGCGCGCGGGGGGAGGACGGTTTTTCATAGATAGAAAAGATGAGAAAAGGATGAGAAAGGGATCAGAAAAAGATGAAAAAATATCGGGTGCCAAATCTTACGCCACTTTGAAGCAAACCTGTTTGTTTTTCCAGACAGAAAGGGCAACGCTGTTGTTTTAAGAATTGTTTTACGATTCTCGATGAGAATTTTAAGTAAAAATCCATACATTTTAAGTGCATCATTGAGTTTGATATGTAAAATTTCGAGATCCGACAGTTGCAAAAATTCTGGCCTGGTTGCACACTGGCGCATCATTTCATTTGGTGCAAGTAAAATGGGTAAACTCGTTGATTATGCTGAAATTCGGTCAGGTCATCCTTTCAGAGGGACTGTGCCCGAGGAAAAAAATGGCTTTGCATTAACCGTGCAAATGCGGGACGTCGATCCAATCAAAGGCGTTGCATGGGCGTCGGTGGCAAGAACCAGTCCAACTGGGCGCAAAGATCCAGATTGGCTGCGCCCGGATGATATTTTGTTCCTTTCGCGCGGACTCTACAATTATGCCTTGTTTTTGGAGCATGTGCCCGAGAAGACAATTTGTTCGCAGTATTTTTTTGTGGTGCGCATCAAGGAGCCACGCTTATTGCCTGCTTTTGTCGCATGGCAAATTAATCAAAGCCCGGTACAAACCTATTTGCGCAATAACGCCGAGGGTAGTGATCAACAAAGTATCCGGCGTGCCGTGCTGGAAGGGATTCCCCTGGTCATCCCAACGATTGAGCAACAACGCCAATTACTGGGGTTTACGCAAGCTGCGCAGCAGGCGCGCGAACGGCTGGAGAGCATCATCCGCAACGGCGAGCTGGAAGCGCAAAGCGTCGTGGCGCGGTTTTTATCTTCGATTTCTGAATAGTCCAACCTTTATGCCTTTGAAGTGAATATGATGAGTGACGAAAACAATCCCAAAAAACCAATCAAGCGTCGGCGCAGCAAGAAGGCCGAAGAAATCCGCCCGGTGGAATTGATCGAACAAGACCGCATCAATCGTGCGGTGTGGGGCGCTTGCGATACCTTTCGCAGTACGGTAGACCCCAGCATTTATAAAGATTATGTCTTGACGATGCTGTTTTTGAAATATATTTCGGATGTCTGGCTGGATCACTATGAGGCCTATCAAAAGGAATACGGTGACCATGCCGAAATTATCGAAGAAATTTTGAAGCATGAGCGTTTTGTGCTGCCACCCGAAGCCTCGTTTTATCACTTGCATGAGCAGCGTTTGGAACCCGGCAATGGTCGTCGCATCGATCAGGCTTTGCGCGCTCTGGCAGCGAGTAATTTCGAGAAATTGCGCAATGTGTTTCAGGATATTCAATTCGATTCGAATCGATTGGGCGATGAAAAGCAAAAAGATGAAATTCTGTGCCACTTGCTGCAAGATTTTCACAAGCCAGAATTGAATTTACGCCCCAGCCGGGTCGGTAATCTGGATGTGATCGGCAATGCCTACGAATTTTTGATTCGCCATTTTGCCTCAACCAGCGGCAAAAAAGCGGGTGAATTTTATACCCCGCCCGAGGTGTCGGAATTGATCGCCTTGTTGGTGGACCCCAAACCCAATGATCAAATTTGCGACCCCACTTGCGGCTCCGGTTCCTTGTTGATGAAGTGTGGCCAACTGGTGAAAGAGCGCAACGGTGCGCGCCGCTATGCGCTGTATGGGCAAGAAGCCATTGGCAGCACCTGGGCCTTGGCCAAAATGAATATGTTCTTGCATGGCGAAGATAATCACCGGATTGAATGGGGTGACACGCTGCGCGAGCCGAAGCTGCTCAACCACAACCAGCAATTGATGAAGTTTGATGTGGTGGTCGCGAATCCGCCGTTTTCATTGGAAAAATGGGGTTTTGAAGCGGCCAATGAAGATGGCTTTCAACGCTTTAAATTCGGCGTGCCACCGCGCACCAAGGCAGATTATGCCTTTATTTTGCATATGATCAGTTGCATGAAGCCCGATACCGGGCGCATGGCGGTGGTGGTGCCCAATGGCGTGTTATTCCGTGGCTCGGTGGAAGGCGATATTCGCCGTCGCCTGGTGGATGAAAATCTGCTGGAAACGGTGATTGGTCTGCCGGAAAAATTATTCTATGGCACCGGGATTGCGGCGGCGATTTTGATTTTTCGCAACAAGAAGAGTGACAATAAAGTCTTGTTCATTGATGCCTCGCAAAACTTCAAGGAAGGCAAGGGGCAGAATTTACTCACCGACGAAGCCATCAAGTTGATTGCCAAGACCGCGCAAGAACGGGTTGACGTGCCCAAGTTTGCGGTGTTGGTTGAGCGCCTGACGATGGCTGAAAATGATTTCAATTTGAATATCACCCGCTATGTGAGCGCCACGGTGGAAGAAGTTGAAGTGGATTTGCAGGCCTTGCGGGCCGAGCGGGTACGCCTGAAATTGGAGTTGCAGGAATTGGAACTGAAGATGGATGGCTATTTGCAGGAGTTGGGCGTGACGTTGTCAGTAAATTCGTCAGTAAATTCGTCAGTAAGTTCGTCAGTAAATTCGTCAGTGAATTCGTCAGCGAGTTTGTCAGCGAGTTTGTCAGGACCTCCACCGACCGTATGAACCTGAGTTTTCCGGCCGGCTGGGCTTTTACCATACTGGGCAAAGTCGCCCATGTGCAAAGTGGCTTGGCGCTCTCCAAGCGCATTTTGAAAGATCCGGTGCGCTTGCCCTATTTGCGCGTGGCGAATGTGCAAGAGGGCTATCTTGATTTGGCTGACATCAAGACTGTGGAGGTGGAGCGGCACCAGATTGAGCGCTTTCGCCTGCAAGATGGCGATGTGTTGATGACCGAGGGGGGCGACTTCGATAAACTGGGGCGCGGTGATTTATGGCGCGGTGAAATTGCCTGTTGTCTGCATCAAAATCATGTGTTTGCGGTGCGCGTCAATCGCAGCCTGATTTTGCCCGAGTTTATGAATGCGCTGGCCAATAGTTTTTTTGGCCGTCGCTATTTCTTTATGTGCGCCAAGAGTAGCACCAGCCTTGCCAGTATCAATGTGAAGCAATTGCGCAAGTTTCCGGTGTTGCTACCCTCGTTGGAAGAGCAGCGCGCCATTTGCACGATTTTGGCCTTGTGGGACAATGAATGGCTTTGCGCACAAAAACTTCTGAAGAACCACCTGCAGCAACAACGGGGATTGCGTCAATGCCTGTTGGAGAGCGAGCCCAGCCTAACCTGGCCCAGCGTGGTGCTGGAACAGGTGGCCTATATCTGTCCGGACAAAAGCGCGCCAATGTTGCCGGATCACTTTCGTTATATCACCCTGAGCGATGTGAATACGGGCCAGATTGCGCCCAAGCTGCCGCTCATCAGTGCGCAAGATGCGCCCAAGCGCGCGCGCCGCAGTGTGCTTGACGGCGATATTTTAATGTCCATGGTACGCCCCAATTTACAGGGCTATGCGCGCATTGATGCCGGTTACGCCGATTGTATCGCCTCGACCGGTTTTGCCTTGTTGCGTGCGCATGCGGGTGTGGAGCCGGGGTATTTGTACCATTGCTTGTTTGGTGACCAGATGCAGCGTCAGATTCAGGCGCGTTTGACTGGCTCCAGCTATCCCAGCATCAGTTTGGCCGATATTGCCAGCTTGCGTCTGGCGCTGCCATCGCTGGCTAGCCAGCAGTACATTGTGACGATTTTGGATGCCGCTGAAAGAGAAGTACATTTGGCGCGGCGGCAGTGCGAGGTGATACGTCAAGAGAAAAAAGTCTGGACCCAGCGTTTGGTGACGGGCACCTGGCGCGTGGACGGATTTAAGCCAGTGCTGCCAAAACCTGCCAGAAAACGGCGCGTGACTTCCTGATCCGATTTTGCCGTCGTCAGCCCACTATAGCGTGCTGACGACGTTTATTTGCATGTTATCAGCTTGAATTATGACTCTTCGCGCCGCAGGTGCGGGACTAAAATCACATCGCGAATATTGGGCACATCAGTGAGCAACATCATCAAACGATCAATCCCGATGCCGCAGCCGCCGGTCGGTGGCATGCCGTATTCCAGTGCGCGGATGAAGTCGGCATCATAAAACATGGCTTCTTCATCACCTTCGGCCTTGGCAGCCACTTGTGCGTGAAAGCGTGCGGCCTGGTCTTCGGCATCGTTCAATTCCGAAAAACCATTGGCAATTTCACGCCCGACGATAAACAATTCAAAGCGCTCGGTAATGCCGGGCAGGCTGTCGGAAGCGCGCGCCAGCGGTGAGACTTCAATCGGGTAATCGACAATATAGGTCGGCTCCCACAATTGTGCTTCGGCGGTTTCTTCAAACAGGGCCAGTTGTAGCGC
The DNA here is from genome assembly GCA_945864765.1 of Janthinobacterium lividum. Lineage (GTDB taxonomy): Bacteria > Pseudomonadota > Gammaproteobacteria > Burkholderiales > Burkholderiaceae_D > CAMBDR01. The sequence continues at coordinate 4,915 of CAMBDR010000280.1, forward strand.
GCCAAGGCCAGCGCTGGCCAAGGGTTTGACGCCAAATTTGGCCAGTTCGGTCAACATGAAGGCGTAATCGTGCAATTGCTCGTCGCTGTACTGCGGCGCATAATGTTTGATGGCGGACACCGTGGTCATGCGCCGGAACGGCTTGCTTAAATCCAGCTCTTTGCCACCGTAACTGAGCACGGCGGTGCCATGGGCATCGATGGCGGCCTGGCGGATCACCTGTTCGGTAAATTCCATCAGCCATTGGTAATCGACATAGGCGGCGTAGAATTCCATCATCGTGAATTCGGGGTTATGCCGGGGCGACACGCCTTCGTTGCGGAAGTTACGGTTGATTTCAAACACCCGCTCAAAGCCGCCCACTACTAGTCGCTTCAAGTACAGCTCGGGCGCAATGCGCATATACATTTGCATGTCCAGCGCGTTGTGGTGGGTGATAAACGGCTTGGCTGCCGCACCACCAGGGATGGGGTGCAGCATCGGGGTTTCGACTTCCATGAAATCGTGCGAATGCATGAAGTTGCGGATCGAATTCATCGCCACGCTGCGTGCGCGGAAGGTGCGGCGGGTGTGTTCGTCGGTCATCAGATCGACATAGCGTTGGCGATATTTTTGCTCCTGATCGACCATGCCGTGGAATTTATCCGGCAAGGGGCGTAGCGATTTGGTGAGCAGGCGCAAGCTGCTGACCTTGATCGAGAGCTCGCCGGTTTTGGTAACAAACAGCACGCCTTCGGCACCCAGAATATCACCCAAATCATAATGTTTGAAGGCTTCGTAGCTTTCTGCGCCCATATTTTCCTGGTTCAGGAAAAGCTGAATGCGGCCGTCGCACAGTGGGCCGGACGCATCTTGCAAGGTGGCAAACGAGGCTTTACCCATTACTCGTTTCAACATCATGCGGCCTGCCACGCACACCTTGGCGGCAGCTTGTTCCAGCTCGGCCAGTTCCATTTTGCCGTATTGCGCATGCAGGGCAGCTGCTTTATGTTGGGGCCGGAAGTCATTCGGAAAGGCCACGCCTTGTGTGCGAATATGCGCCAGTTTTTGGCGGCGTTCGGCGATGATATGATTTTCATCGACGGCCGGGGTTGCTTCGTGCGTTGCAGCATTTGTTACGTTGGGCAAAGGATTGCTCATAATGATCGCCAGGTAAAGTTAAAGTGAAAAGTCCGGGTGCTATATGCGGGTTGCTTGGTCGGCTGACAAGCTGGCCAAGAGGCCAGCGTGTGCTTACACGCCCTGTTTCAGCGAGGCCGAGATGAAATCATCGAGGTCGCCGTCGAGCACGCTCTTGGTATTGCCGGTTTCAAAGTTGGTACGCAAGTCTTTGATGCGCGATTGATCGAGCACATAC
>CAMBDR010000281.1 GCA_945864765.1 Janthinobacterium lividum
GGGGTACAAGTAGCGCCCCTGCGCCCGGCTAATTGCGGTTTTGAGGTGGCGTGGAGCGATTATTTTCGCCAACACTATGCGGGCCAGCCCTTGTTGACGGTGGCTGTGGGGTGGCAACCCAATGGTGAGCCGGTTGGCACGCAGACGCAATGGCGTAAGGGCCAATTTGTCTTGACCGAATATGGCGTGGAAGGCAGTTTGATTTACGCCTTGTCAAGTAGCTTACGTGAGCAGCAGGCCGCCTTGGGCACGGCGCTGTTGTATATCGATTTGCTGCCCGATTGGCCCGCCGCAAAAGTATTGGCGGCGGTGAGCCATCCGCGTGGATCGCGCTCGCTGGCCAGTCATTTACAAAGCCGTTTGGGTTTAAAAGGGGTGCAAACCGGGTTGCTGCGCGAGTTGCTGACGCCGGAGCAATTGAACACGCCAGCGCAGCTTGCCGCCGCCATCAAGGCCTTGCCACTCACTTTGCTTGCCACCCGGCCGCTGGATGAAGCTATCAGTAGTGCAGGCGGGGTGTGCTTTTCTGCGTTGGATGAGAATTTGATGTTGCGCACTATGCCAGGCGTGTTTTGCGCAGGTGAAATGCTGGACTGGGAAGCGCCCACTGGCGGCTATTTATTGACCGGCTGTTTTGCCTCGGGCCGTGCCGCTGGCCAGGGGGCGTTGGACTGGCTTGCTGGTCAGGGTGAAAAATCAGGGCAAAAAAAAGCCGCCCGGGAGAGCGGCTAAAAGGGATTCACAACTTGTTTTTAATTAATGCGGGTAATACGGTTTTGCCCCGGTGTTGGCACCGTGCCCACGCTCTTGAAGTAAGCCACGCCGGCATCGATGTCAATCTCACCCGCTTGCGAATTGGTGCCTTTGGTCAAGACCGTGTAATTATCGCCACCGGTTGCCATAAAGTTGTTGACGGTTACGCGGTAGCTTGCCGTCATGCTGATCGGGGTGCCATTCAATTTGATCGAACCGGGCACCACGCGCGCGCCCGTTCCTGCTGCAGCGCCCGCAGGGGTGCTGCCGTCCCAGGTGTAGCTAAAGCCATTCGATACCTGCATGACCCGGCCAGCCGTTGGTTGCGGTGCTTCCCATTGCTGTTCCAGCAAACGCAAAATTTGTGCGCCAGTCAAATCGACGGTCACCAGATTATTGCCAAACGGTGTCACCGAGAACAAATCGCCATAGGTTACCACGGTGTTGGTGATGTTACTGCGTATCCCACCGGGGTTGCTAAAGGCGATGACCGCAGGCTTGTTGCCATAGGCCGGGCCAATGGAGCCATTGAGGTAAATGTCGGCAATAATATCGCCCAATTTACTTTCACCTGCCGAATTTTGGGTGCGGTCTACCGTCGTTGCCACATTCCCGATGACTTGGCTGGTGATGGGGGCCGTCAAACTGGTAAACCGTTGCACCAGGGCGGCGACGGTTGGGTTTGCGGCCAGTGCCGTAATGCCAGCAGGTAGGGCAATGGCTGCGCCTTGTGCATCCTTTAATACGACGTTATTGACGGTCACGATATTTTGGGCACTCTTGCTGGTCACCCGGTTGGTGTCGGGGTTGATCACCAAATCCAGTTTGGTGACCATGCGCCCATAAAAACCGGTTTGGGTCAGGATTTTGCCGTCGGGGCGGGTGCAGTTATATTCGGCATGGGTGTGACCGCTAATGACGGCATCGATCCGGGAATCCAAACGGTCGGTCAGGCTGATGATTTCACCATTCAAGCCGGGGCAAGTTTTATCGTTGACTTTGCTGGCCGTGGTAAAGCCGCCCTGATGCACCAGCACCACAATTGCGGCCGCACCTTGGGTTACAAGTTCTGGCACCAGGCGGTTAATGGTTTCCACTTCGTCAGTAAATTGCAAACCCGCCACACCAGCAGGTGTCACCACGCTAGGCGTGTCTTTTAAAGTCAAACCAATAAAAGCGATTTTTTGGCCTCCGACGCTACGAATCGTATACGGTTCAAACAAGGTGCGCTTGGTGCTGGTGTCGATTACATTCGCAGCCAAATATTGGAACTTGGCTCCGGCAAACTTGCCATCGGTCATACAGGTATCGACCCCGACGATGCCGCGTGAATTATCGCTGGAACGGGGGAAACAACCACCGTTTTGCAAGCGCCGTAATTCTGCGGCACCTTTGTCGAATTCATGGTTCCCAACCGACGACACATCCAAACCAATGGCATTGAGGGCATCAATTGTTGGTTCATCATGAAATAGTGCCGATACCAGTGGGGTGCCACCGACCATATCGCCTGCCGCAACCACCAAGGTATTTGGGTTTTGCGCTTTTAAATCGCTGACCAGCGTAGCCAAGAAAGCGGCACCACCTGCCGAGACTCGGGTACCAGCCGGGTTGGCCGGGTCAGAAACAGTAACGCTGCCCGATGGGGCGGCCAAATTGCCATGGAAATCATTCATGCCAATAATCGAAACCGTAACGGGTGCTTGGGGGGTTGACGATCCTGAGCAACCTGCGAGCAAGCCAATGGTCATGGCGAGCGCAGTGCTGGCAAATATTTTGTGTTGTATCATGAAAAACTCCGAGGGGCAAAAAAGTGAGAGGGTGAAAAGGTAAAAGTTGCGCATTATATCAAGCATTCATGACCATGATGTGACGTGAATATTGAATTTGTTGTCAGATAGATACACTGCGTGTCAATTTTTCATATTGTGTTGTGTGATGCTTGTCTGCCGACGTGGTTTGCGGCATTCTGGCGCACCTGTTTATTTTTGAGGAAGACAATGAAGGTGTATCGGTTGTATAGGTTGCGCGGCCTGATTGGGGGCCTGATTGGGTGTTTGGGGATGAATTTGGCGCTGAATTTGGCCCCTGTGCAAGCGGGCCAGGCGGATTTTTTGCCGCAAATTGGTGCGGCGGCACAGCAGGCCGAGCGCGAGTGTAATCATTTAATGCATGACAATGCGGATGAATACGTCAATTGCCTGGATACTTTGGACAGAGATGTAAAAGGTAAAGCCAAGGATGTGCAACTCAAGCGTTTGGGTTTTGCCTATTTTGGTTGGGTGGGTGCCACCCGTTGGGGGCGTACCAGCTTGCCGGGTTCGGACGAAGCGGCTTTGCGCTATTATTTGCGTTTTTTACCCTTGCAGCAGCAATTAAAAATCACGGATCAGGATTTATGCGGCACCGTTGCAGGCTCTTGCCAGGAGCGGTTGGCGCAACTGGATGAAATAAAAAAAGTAGTGGCTGCCAAAAAGCGGGCCAAAAAACCGTAGGATGGGCACGCCGTGCCCACGCGTGCCCTTAAGCAAACAGCCGAGCCAATTCCGCCCCCGGATCAGGCGCGCGCATAAACGCCTCCCCCACCAAAAAGGCATGCACCTGGGCGTCGCGCATGCGCGCCACATCGTCAGGCGTCAGAATACCGGATTCGGTGATAATCAATTTATCAGGCGGGATGCGTGGCAACAAGCCCAAGGTGGTATCGAGCGAGGTGGCAAAGGTGCGCAAATTGCGGTTATTGATGCCGAGCAAAGCACTTTGTAGTGTCAGCGCAGTCTCCAGTTCTTCCCCGTTATGCACCTCGATCAATACGCCCATACCCAGTTCCAGCGCGCACGCTTCCAGTTCGCGCATCAGGCCGGGGTCGAGTGCTGCCACAATTAATAAAATACAGTCCGCGCCCCAATGCCGGGCTTGATAGACTTGATACATATCGATCATAAAGTCTTTGCGCAGCACGGGCAGGGCACACGCCGTGCGCGCCTGTTGTAAATAATCCGGGCTGCCCTGGAAGAAGCGTTCATCGGTCAGTACCGAAAGACATGCGGCACCATATTGGGCATACGATGTGGCAATTTGCGCGGGTTGAAAATCGGCGCGCAACACGCCCTTGGAGGGCGAGGCTTTTTTGATTTCGGCGATGACTGCCGCTTGGCCGTGCGCAATTTTCTGGCGCATACTCGCTTCAAAGCCACGCACAGGCTGGGCTTGATTATTTTCGACTTCGCGCCGTAAGCTGGCAAAATCGCGGTATTTTTTTGCGGCGGCGACTTCATCAGCCTTGACCGCCAAAATTTGATTCAAAATATCGGACATAATTTTCCTTGATTGGTCGATGAATGTGCTAACTAAGCGCTAACTAAGTGCCAACTAAGTGCCAACTAAGCACTACCCAGCCGCTGGGTGCAAGCGACAAACTGCGCTAATTTGGCACGCGCAGCACCACTTTCAATCGCTTCCCGCGCCAGGCCAACGCCCGCTTGGATCGAATTGCAAACGCCAGCCGCATACAAGGCGCAGGCCGAATTCAACATCACGATATCCTGCGGTGCGCCGCCCTGATTATCCAGCACACCCAGCAGCATTTGCTTCGATTGCGCCGCATCGGCTACCTTCAGTTGGCGGCTGTCACGCATGGCGAAACCAAAATCTTCCGGGTGGATTTCATATTCGCGAATTTCACCATCCACTAATTCGGCCACCATGGTTGCCGCCCCCAGCGAGACTTCATCCAGATTGTCGCGCCCCCACACCACCAGCGCATGTTGCGCGCCCAGACGTTGCAAGACGCGCGCCTGAATCCCGACCAAATCGGGGTGGAATACGCCCATCAACACATTCGGTGCGCCCGCCGGGTTGGTGAGTGGGCCTAAAATATTGAAAATGGTGCGCACGCCCAATTCGCGCCGCACCGGGGCGGCATGCTTCATCGCGGCATGGTGATTCGGGGCAAACATAAAGCCGATATTGCATTCGCCGATGGATGCGGCCACCTGCTCCGGTTTCAGGTTAATATTCGCGCCCAGGGCTTCCAGCACATCGGCACTGCCGGAGGAGGAGGACACGCTACGCCCCCCATGCTTGGCCACCCGTGCCCCTGCGGCAGCGGCTACAAACATGCTGGTGGTGGAAATATTGAAGGTATGTGCGCCGTCACCGCCGGTGCCCACGATGTCCAGCAAATTACTGCTGTCGGCCAAGGGCACTTTGGTGGAAAACTCGCGCATCACCTGGGCGGCGGCGGCGATTTCGCCAATGGTTTCGCGTTTGACGCGCAAACCCATGGTGAGGGCGGCAATCATCACCGGTGTCATTTCGCCACTCATTAAGCGGCGGAATAAAATCAACATTTCATCGTGAAAAATTTCCCGATGTTCGATACAGCGCGTCAATGCGTCTTGATTGGAAATGGTCATGATGCGTCCTCAGAATCAAATGGTGGTTTGCAAAAAACGCTGCAACAGCGCGTGGCCGTGTTCGGATAAAATCGATTCCGGGTGAAATTGCACCCCTTCAATCGCATACTCTTTATGGCGCACGCCCATAATTTCGCCATCCTCAGTCCAAGCGGTCACCTCAAGGCAATCCGGCAGGGAGCTGCGTTCAATCGCCAGCGAGTGGTAGCGGATGACGGTAAACGGATTGGGCAAGCCGGTGAACACGCCCACGCCAGTGTGATGAATCGGCGAAGTTTTGCCATGCATCACTTGCTTGGCGCGAATCACCTTGCCGCCAAATGCGGCGGCAATACCCTGGTGGCCCAGGCACACGCCCAGCATCGGCACTTTGCCAGCAAACTGGCGCAAGACTTCGACCGAAATCCCGGCTTCGAGCGGGGTTTTGGGGCCGGGCGAAATACAAATATGGTCGGGCTTTAAGGCGCGAATGTCATCGAGCGTGATTTCATCATTGCGATGGGTGGCGACCTCGGCCCCGAGTTCACCAAAATACTGCACCAAATTATAGGTGAACGAGTCATAGTTATCGATCATGAGCAACATGGTAAAACTCCCGTATTAAAATTCGCCGTCCAAGCCGTCTTGCACTTGCTCTGCCGCGCGCAATACCGCACGGGCCTTGTTTTCGGTTTCCAGCCATTCCATTTCGGGAATCGAATCGGCCACAATGCCCGCCGCCGCCTGCACGTAGAGCATGCCGTCCTGAATGATGCCGGTGCGAATCGCAATCGCCAAATCCATAAAACCGCTGAACGACAAATAACCACAAGCGCCGCCATAAATGCCGCGCTTGGACGGTTCCAGTTCATCGATAATTTCCATCGCCCGCACTTTGGGTGCGCCCGTGAGGGTGCCCGCCGGAAAGGTGGCTTTGAGTACATCCAGATTGGACAGGCCCGCTTTGAGTTTGCCATCCACATTTGAGACAATATGCTGCACATGGGAGTATTTTTCCACCACCATTTGCTCGGTCACTTTGACGCTACCGATTTCGGAGATGCGGCCCAAATCATTGCGCGCCAGATCGATCAACATCACATGCTCGGCA
>CAMBDR010000282.1 GCA_945864765.1 Janthinobacterium lividum
ACGACACCCAAAATAAAAAAAGCCCTGCCGGGCCATCCTGGCGTCCCCAAGGGGATTCGAACCCCTGTACTCACCGTGAAAGGGTGATGTCCTAGGCCTCTAGACGATGGGGACAACGGTTTCACACTAACAACAAACTGCAGCATTCCAAAACTACTGCCCTTCGCACTTTGGTGGAGGTAAGCGGGATCGAACCGCTGACCTCTTGCATGCCATGCAAGCGCTCTCCCAGCTGAGCTATACCCCCGTGCTTGCGAAGAAACAGAAACGAAATTATAGCAGGGTTTTTACGTTTGTGTAAACCCCGCCGGATTTCGCTATAAATATTTTCGCAGGCGCGCCAACACTACGTCACGCCCAAACAATTCCAGCACCGCATCAATGGAAGGCGTATGCAATTGCCCCGTGACCAGCAAACGCAGCGGCATCGCCAATTGCGGCATTTTTAATTTGTGCTCGGCCAGCACTTCTTTCAAAGCGGTATTGATGGCGGCACGCTGCCAGTCTACCTGCGCCAACTTGTCAAGATAAGCCGTCAATGCCGGTTTGCTAATATCGGTCAGATGCTGGGTCAATAATTCCGGCTCTGGCGTTGGTGTGCGATAAAACAACATGGCCGCATCGGCCAGTTCCACGGTGGTATTGGTGCGCTCTTTCAACAAGGCCAAGACGGCAGGCAAATCAGGAGCCTGATCGAATTGCGCCCCTTGCGCCAGCATGCCGGGCCGCACCAGATCAGCCAAACGATTGTTATCGGCTTGCCGGATATAGTGGTTATTTAGCCACGCCAGCTTTTCATGATTAAACTGGGCGCTGGATTTGGTTAAATGATCGAGATCAAACCACTGACAAAATTGTTCCATCGAAAAAATTTCATCATCGCCATGGCCCCAGCCCAAACGCGATAAAAAGTTGAGCATGGCTTCGGGCAAATAACCCTGGGCCGGATAATCCATCACACTCACCGCGCCATGCCGTTTCGAGAGTTTTTCGCCATCCGAACCCAAAATCATCGGTAGATGACCGTATTCCGGCAAGGGTGCGCCAATGGCGCGCAAAATATTGATTTGACGCGGGGTATTGTTGACATGGTCGTCACCGCGGATGACATGGGTGATTTGCATATCCCAATCATCCACCGCCACACAAAAATTATAGGTGGGCGTGCCATCACTGCGGGCGATGATGAGATCATCAAGTTCGCGGTTGGCAATGGTGATGCTGCCCTTGACCACATCGTTCCAACTGATTTCACCATCAAGCGGATTTTTAAAGCGGATCACAGCTTGGCGATCAGTCGGTATCGTCGGCAGGGTTTTACCCGGCTCGGGACGCCAGGTGCCATCGTAACGCGGCTTCAGGCCCGCCGCGCGTTGTGCTTCACGCATGGCATCGACTTCTTCTTTGGAGCTATAGCAATGGTAGGCGGTGCCGGCGGCCAGCATTTGTGCCAACACTTCGCGGTAACGGTCCATCCGCCGCATTTGATAAAACGGGCCTTCGTCAGGCTGCATGCCAAGCCAATTCATACCATCCAAAATGGCTTGCACCGCCTCCGGGGTCGAGCGTTCAACATCGGTATCTTCAATCCGCAACACAAAAATACCGCCATTGCGCCGGGCATAGGCCCAGCAAAACAGCGCAGTACGTGCGCCACCCAAGTGTAAATAGCCAGTGGGACTGGGAGCGAAACGGGTACGAACCATGGATTTGACCTCATCATGCTAAAAACGAAAGCGCTATTTTACCTTGTTCACAGCTTGCCGGGGTGTTGCGCGGGGATTTCAGCCAGTTCCGGCTGGGCGATGAAGCGCTGGGTGTGACTTAACAGCAAAAAATGCCGCCCGGAACAACGCGCAATCAGGCTCATGCCCACTTGCTGGGCCACTTGCTGGCCCATTTGGGTGGTGCCCGAGCGCGATAGCAGGAAAGGAATACCCATTTGCGCGCCCTTGATTACCATTTCCGAAGTTAAACGGCCGGTGGTATAAAACACTTTATCGCCGCCATCAATGCCATCGAGCCACATTTTACCGGCGATGGCATCGACCGCATTATGCCGCCCCACGTCTTCGATGAAGTAAATTAATTGCCCGTCGGCGGCAAACAAGGCGCAGGCATGCACCGAGCCAGCTTGTTTGTAGATGGAGGGATGCAGCCGAATCGTATCGACGATGGTGTACAAGGTGGCTTGCGTCAGGCGCGCCGATTCGGGCAAACGCAGGGTATCGACTTCATCCATCAAGCCGCCAAACATCGAGCCTTGGCCGCAGCCGCTGGTTACCACCCGGCGCGCCGTGCGTCGCTCAATCTGATCCACGCCGTGGCGCGTGGTAACGGCAGCGGCCGCCACCTCCCAATCGACTTGCACGGCCAAAATGTCGCTTAATTGCCGCACCAGGCGCTGGTTTTTTAAGTAGCCCAGCACCAGGCTTTCTGGCTCCGCGCCCAGCGTCATGAGCGTGATCAGCTCGCGCTTGTCCAGGTAGAGCGTGAGCGCACGCTCGGCCGGAATCGCCAGCACGCTGGCGCGCCCGCGCTCGTCGATGGCCGCGATCTCATGCGTGAGCGCGACGCGGGCGTGCGAGAGTTGTGGCAAATGCGTTGGCAAATGCGCTGGCAAATTCGGCGGCGCTGACATCAATCGCCCATCAATCGTTTTTGATCACGATGCTGGGGAATTTGCTACTCATGTCTTTCGCCCTTTCCGCCACCTTGATGGCCAGCTTGCGCGCGATGGCTTTATAGATATCGGCAATCTGACTATCCGGTTGCGCCACCACACTCGGCTTGCCGGCATCGGCCAATTCGCGGATCGAGAGCGTCAGCGGTAGCGCACCCAGGAAATCAACGCCATATTCGGCGCACATTTTGGCCCCGCCGCCTTCACCAAAAATACTTTCCGCATGACCGCAATGGGAGCAAATATGGGTACTCATGTTTTCGACAATGCCCAAAATCGGCACGCCGACTTTTTCAAACATTTTTAAACCTTTACGCGCATCCAACAGGGCAATGTCTTGCGGCGTGGTCACAATCACCGCCCCGGTGACCGGGACTTTTTGCGATAAAGTGAGTGCAATATCGCCAGTGCCGGGCGGCATATCGACGATCAAATAATCCAGATCGCGCCAATTGGTTTGCTCCAGCAATTGCTGTAAAGCTTGCGTTACCATGGGCCCGCGCCACACCATGGGTTCGGCCGGATCGATTAAAAACCCGATGGACGATACTTGCACCCCATAGTTTTCCAGCGGCTCCATGGTTTTACCGTCGCGCGTTTCGGGCTTGCCGGAAATGCCCATCATCATCGGCTGGCTGGGGCCGTAGATATCGGCATCCAAAATCCCGACTTGCGCGCCCTCGGCTGCCAGCGCCAGCGCCAGATTCACCGCTGTGGTTGATTTGCCGACACCACCCTTGCCGGACGCCACGGCGATGATATTTTTAACATTGGGCAATAATTTCAAACCGCGCTGCACGCTGTGCGCAATAATTTTGCTTTTTGCATCCACCGTCACTTTGGCCACGCCCGCCATTTCGCTCACCAGCGAAATGACCGACAAGCTCAGTTTGGCGAGCTGGCTATTGGCCGGGTAACCCAATTCGATTTCAATATGGACGTTGCCACCGTCGATTTGAATATTTTTTACTGCTTTGGAACTGACATAATCCTTCATGGTATTTGGATCAATCAAGCCCGCTAAAGTTTGCCGCACGGCATCAACACTGAGGTTCATAAACAGTTTCTCCCAAAAGATGGGCAAAGTCTAGCGCAAAAACAGCGTAAAAACACGATCCAAACCACATACCCATTGTCGCAGCAAGCCTATCCACTGGTAAAATAGACGTTTTTCACCTCAATACTGTGCCATTATGACTCGTAAGCTGTTCGTGACCACCGCCCTGCCCTATGCCAATGCCGGATTCCACATCGGCCATATCATGGAATATATTCAAGCTGATATCTGGGTAAGGTTCCAACGCATGTCTGGCCATGAAGTGCATTTTGTTTGTGCCGATGATGCGCACGGCGCGCCCATCATGATTGCGGCAGAAAAAGAAGGCATCACCCCGCAAGCCTTTGTGGCCAATATCGCCTCAGGTCGCAAGCAATATCTTGATGGATTTCATATTGCTTTTGATAACTGGCATTCGACTGACGGGCCAGAAAACCACGAATTATCCAAAGACATTTATCGCCGCTTGCGTGCGGGCACGTATCATGACGGCCAATCTTTAATTACCACCAAAGTGATTGAACAATTGTTTGACCCGGTCAAAAACATGTTTTTGGCGGATCGTTTTGTCAAGGGCGAATGCCCGAAATGTGCTGCCAAAGATCAATATGGCGATTCTTGCGAAGTCTGTGGCGCAGTGTATGCGCCCACCGAATTGAAAAACCCGTATTCCGCTCTCTCCGGTGCGACCCCGGTTTTAAAATCCTCGGAGCATTTTTTCTTTAAGTTATCCGACCCCGCTTGCAAAACATATTTACGCCAATGGGCGCTGGACCCCACCCGCTTGCAACCCGAAGTGGCGAACAAGGCGCGCGAATGGCTCGATAATGATGACCATGGCTTGAGCGATTGGGATATCAGCCGCGATGCGCCCTATTTCGGGATCGAAATTCCCGATGCACCGGGTAAGTATTTTTATGTCTGGCTCGATGCGCCAGTCGGTTATCTGGCTTCGCTGAAAAATTATTTCAATAAGATCGGACGCGATTATGATGCCTTCATGGCAGCACCCGATACCGAGCAATATCATTTTATTGGCAAAGACATCACTTACTTCCACACCTTGTTTTGGCCGGCGATGTTGCATTTTTCCGGTTTAAAAGTGCCGACTAATGTGTTTGTTCACGGCTTTTTAACGGTGAATGAAGAAAAAATGTCCAAATCGCGCGGCACTGGTTTGTCGCCGCTGCGCTACCTGGAACTGGGCATGAACCCGGAATGGCTGCGCTATTATTTGGCGGCCAAACTCAATGCCAAGGTAGAAGATATCGACTTTAACCGGGATGATTTTGTGGCGCGCGTGAATTCTGATTTGATCGGTAAATACGTCAATATCGCCAGCCGCGCAGCGGGCTTCATCAGCAAGCGCTTTGCGGGTAAATTGACTGATCCGGTCAGTAGTGGGCGCAGCAGTAATCCTTTTTGGGCATCGCTCAATGGCGCTGTCGGCAGCGATGGTGGTGCCAGCAGCGACGGTGGTGCCAGCAAAGAGATTCGCGCCGCATTTGAAGCGCGCGAATTTAGCCGGGCGATACGCCAGATTATGGCGCTGGCGGATGAAGTGAATCAATATGTGGATCAACAAAAGCCTTGGGTTTTAGCCAAAGACGCCAGCCAGGACGCGCAATTGCAAGACGTGTGTAGCGATTTATTGCTGGCGTTTTATCAATTATCGATCCACCTTACCCCGATTTTGCCTGTGCTAACGCGCAAAGTGGCCAGCTTTTTTGGTCTTGAGCGTGATTTTTGCTGGGATGATTGCCAGCACGCGCCAACGGCGATTGCCACCTTTGAGCATCTGATGCAAAGAGTCGATCCGGCCATGCTGACGGCTTTATTTCCACAAGCTGAACCAGCCCCCGCCACCGCACCAGTTAAACCTGCCGCCGCTGCGGCCAATGCAACAGCGGCAGCACATGCAACAGCGGCAACAGCGGCAACAGCTGAGTCGGCGGAGGGTGCCATCGAAGCGCTGGCACCTGAAATCAAGATCGACGATTTCGCAAAAATCGATTTGCGCATTGCGCTGATCGTTCATTGCGAAGCGGTGGAAGGCTCCGACAAATTATTACGCTTAACGCTCGATGCGGGCGAAGGTCGCCATCGAAATGTGTTTTCGGGCATTAAATCGTCGTACCAACCGGAGCAGTTAATTGGCAAACTCACGGTGTTAGTTGCCAATTTAGCACCGCGCAAGATGAAATTCGGCATTTCTGAAGGGATGGTGCTGGCCGCTGCGGCGGCGGATGAAAAAGCCAATCCGGGTATTTATGTGCTCAATCCTTGGCCGGGCGCGCAACCCGGCATGCGGGTGCGTTAATCATGAGCATCGTGGTGCGCGAAGCCCGTTTTGAGGAAGCGCAGTTAATTGCCGATCTGACGCGCGCCTCCTGGGCGAAAACCGTGGCCTTAAGCTCCAGCGGCCACCGTGAAACCGCGCACCGGGTGGAAGGTGATTTGCGCCAGGGCGGTGCCTTTCTGTTAT
>CAMBDR010000283.1 GCA_945864765.1 Janthinobacterium lividum
CTTTCAGGCGACCCAAACCGGAAAAGGCCGGGTCCGAGCCGCGACTGAGCAAGAAGTTATAACTCACTTGCCAAATCACCAGCAGTGTCAGTACCACCGCCACCATGACCCAGATGGGAATCACGCGGATGATGGATTTGGCTTGCGCCGCCGTGCCACGCCAGCGTACCGATAAGTCAAGCTCGTATTCGCCGCGCTCTTTGCGTATCATCGCCTGTAGCCGTTCGCGCAGGGATGCGAGTTGTTCGCGACCATTATCAACCACCCGGTAACGCCCTTCCATACCCAGTGCCAGGCACAGATACAGTAATTCAAGGGTGTACAGATTTTTTCTCGGGTCTTGCGCCAGCCGCTGCATGATTAAAAAGAATTTCTCACCACCAAAGGTTTCATTATGGAACGACACCAGCAAACTGCGACTGGACCACACATTATTGCTGCCCCAAGGCGTACTGGAAATGGTTTCATCCAGAAAGGTACACAAGGCGTAGCGGGCGGCGGCAATGGCGTCGGTATCGACCTGGCCAGCGCGTGCCTCGGCTTCAAATACTTTGATGGCATTGGTCAACTGCACCCGCAATTCTTCCAGATTGGCATGCGACACCATGTAGCGCAAAGGCACGATTAAAGCCAGCAAGGGGTTGGCCGCCCGCAACAGCGGGTTCAGGCCGCTGCCCGAGTGAATCAGCGCCGTGGCTTCTTGCGCATTGGGGCGCGGGCCTGGGCCTGGCTGGGCGGCTGCCTGGCCGCCACTACGTCGGCCACCCGGTGTGGGTATGCCCATCATGGTGCGGTCAGGATCGACGCCATCATTTTGCATTTCTTGATTACTCACGTTGAATTACCTTCACAGGATCTTTTTAGATTAGGTTGAACTCATTTTCCCCGCATTTTTTCGCCACATGGTCCGCTTATTTGGCACCGAATTTTAGCGCCGAATCGCCCAAAATTCCATCATCAAGCCAGGGAAGTTACCCGCCACATGCATGGCAAACCCGGTGGCGGTGAGATTTTTCCACAATTCGCTACCACGATCGAGTTCAAAATAGGTGTAGCCGGCATGGAACGGTAATTGGCGCGGCGCAACCGACAAGGGGCGCAACACAATCCCCGGCAATTGCAAATTCACCAAATCGCGAATTTTTTCGACCGGCCCCATCTTCACCTGGACAGGGAAGTTCGAGCGGATCACTTCGGCTGGCATTTCGGCATTCACCGCCAATACAAAGGCTGCCGTTTTCAGCAGTTCGGTATCGGGCACCGAGCCGACCCGTATTCCGTATTGTCGATCAATGAGTTCAATCTTAATCGCATGCGAATCCATCACCACCGCCAAATGCTTGCGTACATCGTTGAAAACAGGCAAAAAGGTGGCTTGCAAATCATCGTGCTTATATTGCTTATATTTGACTGGCAATTTGTCGTTTTGCGCAAAAATTTTGGTTTCGCCCGCCAGTTGCACCAGCTCACGGTAAAAGTCTTCCGGGTGCAAATTGGGCAATAAACTCAGGTGATTAAACAAGGGAACGATGCGGTTAATCATTTGCAACAGTAAAAAGTCAGAAATTTCAGCCGCACCCGCCACTCCCGGTTGGTTTAAGCGCAGCGCCACGGCGGCGCTACGCTCCCCCAAAACACCATTGATATCTTCAATATAACCACGTAACACCGGCGATATTTTCATATTCAGTAGCGGCGGGATGTAGCCACTATCGAGCACCAGGGTATTGTCCGGGCGACGCTCAACCACGCGCACCACACCCATGACGGTATGCGCATTCACAACTTGTGACTCCAGCGCCAGGCGCATGCGCAGCTTGCCAATTTGGACCCAGGCGCTCTGGCCCAGGCCGTTGCTGTCTTGCACTTCCACGTCGGTGCTGCCATGACGGGCAAAATTATCGGGGCTGACATCGTTCGAGGTTTCGGTAATCCCCTGGCGCCTGGTTGGCAAAGCCAGAACCACCGTCACATTGCGCAAATCGCCAGCAATATCGATGGGTGGGGGTAATTCATCGTCGTCGGGCAAAGAAAACGGCGTGCCATCGGGCATGACCCCACTACAACCGGTCAAGGCGATTTTACCTTGGTTGATCAAGGCTTGATCGATTTGCAACTTGGCAAAGCCATGCGAATACGGGCGCAATTGGGCCACCCTGTGCTCCAGGCTATTGGCCAGGTAGCGATCATGTTGCTGGAAATGCTGCGGCTGCAAAAACATTCCCTCTGACCATACGACTTTATTATTCCAGGACATGAGGCCTCGCTACAAAAGTTCAATTCAAAAAGAAGGCCGATTTAATTAAAAAAATCAAAAAAATCAAAAAAATCAAAAAAATCAAATCAAAGCCAATTATCCTACCGTTATTTACGATGCATGCGCATGCGCGTGGTTTGCTCTTCATAGGCGATGGCAAACTTTTCGCCGAACAAACGCTGAAAATCATCATCTGCTTCTGCTGACATGGTGCGATACAAAAGCACCATTTGATCCCACATTTTGGCCTTGCGGCTCGATGCCAGCATTTTATCCATCACCGTTGGCACTGCCAGCCGTTTTTCAATTTCAGCCGGATCAAAACGCTCCAGCACGCCCGCCAAGGCAGCACGCATGCCCGCAATGGTGGCCAATTCATGGGCTTTTAAATCATCAAAGGCATCGTTCATGGCTTTGCCACCGGGTAAATATCCCGCCCAGGCATTGGTGAGCATTTGACTTAAGGCTTGATTGGGATCGGGGAAAAACTTCATCGGATTATTCCCTTGTTGCGCCAACATCGTCGCTTCGACCCGAATTTCGCGCTTGGTCATGCTGCGTGCCAACAAGACATCCATCGTGCCCGCAACAGCGCTGCGCAGCATGGTGCCGATTAATTCAGCCGTTTGCACATCCGAAAACTTGAGCGTCAAGTCGGGCAAACCCAAGCCGCGCATCAAGGCTGCCATCACTTCAGCGTCGTTGCTACCCGTCGCAACGGGTGCAGCTTGTACTTGTTGCGCTGGCTGCTGTGCGGGTCGCTGTGGCTGCTGTACGGGCTGCTGCACTTGCTGGGCTGGTTGCTGCACTTGCTGGGCCGGTTGCTGTGGCTGCGGCTGGGCTGGGCGCTGCACTTGCTGTGCTGGCGCAGGCCGGGTCGGCGCGGCGGCAGGTTCGGCGGGCGCACGGGTGGCAATGGTTTTGGGAAACGGCGGCACCTGGGATGGCGGCAAGGTCACGGGGGCATTGCTTTGCATGCCACCAGCATGCGCCAGCGTGGCAGGAACGGTACTGGTTGGCGGCATGGTGCCCATCGGATTGCCACGCATTCCCGGCCGCATTGACGCATTCCCGACCCCGGGAGCCATGGTCGTGGCCAAGGGATCGAAGTCATCCGTCAAAACCGATGCAGCATTGCCTGATTTCGGCCCGCCCAAGGGATCAAAATCATCCCCCAGCAATGGGCCTGCGGGTGCGCTTAACGGATCAAAACTATCGTTCAGCACCAAAGGCTGCGCATGCGCTGTCGGTTGCTGTATTACTGGCTGCACTGGTTGCTGTATCGGTTGCTGCATCGGTTGCTGCACCACAGGCTGACTGACTGCCACCGGCTGCTGTGGCACAGGTTCCTGATAGACCGGGGTGGGGGGCGAATTGGGCGCGTTAATGGGCGCGTTAATGGGCGCATTAATGGGGCCACCGAAAATATCAAAATCATCAGGGATCATACCCATGCCCGGCGTCGCCGGAGGGGAAACGGGTTGCGCTATGGGTTGCGCTCTGGGTTGCGCTATGGGTTGCGCTACGGGCGAGCTTAAAAAATCATCGGGAATACCGCCGCCACCCAAACCACCACCCGCACCCATGCCCCCCATACCCACCTGGTTCTGGTTGACATAAGGCATATGATGGGCGGGCAAATGGTCACTTTCCGAACCACGATAAGTCGATTGCGCGGCCCCCATGCCGCCTGACAAGGGGTCCCCACTCAGACCCAAAGGATCGCCGCCCAGGCCACCGCCCTTTAAAATGCTCGCCATCGACAAAGGGTCTTCAAATTCTGACTGGGCATCGGGTTTGGGTGCGCCCAAATAGTTTTCTTCGGGAATCATATGGTGCGATGGCGTGGCCTGAAACTCAAATGCAGGCACCGCAGCAGCCGCCTCTTCCACCTGCACTTGCAATTGGTAATCCCCAATCGCAACCAGGCCCATATGTTCCAACCTTGCGGCCTTGCCATTACCCACCGCCACGCCTGCCACATAACTGGCATTGCTGCCTAAATCGGTGAGGGTAAAACACCCTTCTGCGCTGGAAAACTCGACCCGGGAATGATGGCGCGACACAAACTTGCTGGTATCGGGCAGGACAAAGCTGTTATCGGGAGAGCGCCCGATGGTGCCACCCAAATGGTCAAAACGGTGCTCCAACGGCGTTGCCATCGGCTGTTTGCAATAGGTTAAAACCCGCAGAATGAGGGGCATTTGTTGAACTCTTTATAAAGTTGTTTAATTGTAAATTATCGCCATGGTAGCGCAAGCTCGGCCAATACGGCGCTTGCCAAACTTTCGCATTATACGTCGGTGCGATGAAAATGGGATATTAAAAACCATCAGAAATCATTAAAATAAATCAAAGCATTGCATACAAAAAACACTTGTGTGCGAAAGGCTTGATTTATTTCTTCAATTCAATTAAATAATCCCCGCCGTCCATATGTCCCGCTTGTAACAATCCCGTATATCGTGGTTTTTGTGGGTATTCGGCTTGCACCCCTTGCTTGACTCTTTCAAAAAATTCGGCGGCATTCACGGATTGGGGCATTTGTTTCAGTTGCTGGATAAAATTCCAGGCAAAAATCGAATGCCCTTCTTTGCCTTCATCGGACACTGGCTCTTCCCCGCCTGAACTCATGACGGCGACCGTGCGCCGTCCCAAAATTTCGCTGCGACTCAAAGCTTTTCTCGAAATCAAGCCTTTTTCTTTGGCCAACGTACCAGAGAAACAACTGTCCGAAATCAATATGACTTGTTTGGCAGGTACTGCGCCCAAAAATTTATTAATGTCGTTGTTTGAAACCCAGGTCGCCGGATCATCCACCGAAGCGTCCACCGGAATCCAAAAGCCCTGGCCATTGCTCTCGGTCTGATAACCATGTCCGGCGTAAAACAGTAACACACTTTCATCTTGTTCACGGTTTTGCGTCATTTGGCGCAAAAAGTTGACCAGTTGCAGTTTGCTGGCATTTTTCAAAATATGGACTTGATAGCCCAGCTGTTGCTCAAGGATTTGACCGATTTCACTAACATCATGAATGGGTGTATCGAGTTGAGGCACGTCGGTCCGGTAGTCATTATTACCAATCAAATAAGCCACTTTACGTTTGATTTCGCGGCCTTCCGCCAGCAAAGGCAATTCCAGCTTATCAAAGGCGGGAATACAGGCTTCACTCGCGCTCGCGCCCTCGGTACAAGTTTTTAAGTCCGCAGCGCGCGGATCATTGCTCAACACATTCAGGGCGGCCTGGAAGCGCACGGTATTTTCTTCGTGCCGCTGTTGCACAAACTGCTCAAATACGGCGGGTGCATTGGCCAATTTTACTGGCGCGGCCTTGCTGCTGGCAACAGCCGTTTCGGTTTTCACAGGCTCTGGCACCGCCTCGGTTTTGGCTGCCACCGTTTCAGTTTTCGCCGGCTCGGCCACCGGTTCGGTTTTGCTGGTGGTAGTGGCCACTGGCTTGGTGCTGGCCACCACGGTATCGGTCTGGCTGGCGCTGGTGCTGGTGGTTGTGCCGATGCCGGTGCCGGTACTGGTACTGGTCACCACCTCGGGTTTGCTGATCACAATCTCAACCACCGGCGTGGTGGTGGTGGTCGTGGTAACGGGCGTACTCACCACCACCGGGTCCTCGACGCGTTGTGTAACAGGCAGCGGGGCTGGTGCCGGATCAGGCGCGGCAAACGCAATCACATTGCCACTGCCGGCAATATTGTCGCCCGGTTTGGTATTAAATAATGTGGGAGCCGAACCCAAGCCACCCAACACGCTACCCGCCGGGTCAGCCGCATACACCTGATAGCTGCCGCTGCCGCTGGTAATGGCATTGGCACCAGCATTGTTAATAAAATTATTCCCGGCCGTCAGGCGCACCGCCACCCCGCTGGCATTGCCGCTCACGGGGGCATTTAACACGATATCAGCAGAACTATTCAAAAACACCGTACCACCCTGC
>CAMBDR010000284.1 GCA_945864765.1 Janthinobacterium lividum
CCATGCAAGCACGCTTGCCCAAGGCATATTGTATTAATGCCGATGCATTGCAATATGACTTACCGCATCGCCTTGGCTTGGATGAAGACAGTGCGGATATTGCGGTTGCCAATCCACCTTACGGCGCTTTGCAAAGTGAAACTGATGCGCTGAAATTACTGCGCCATGTTGGTTTGGCTGATGTGGTAAGCCATAAACGGGTGAATCGGGAAATTGTTTTTCTGGCCCAAAATTTGCGCCTACTACGCGCGGGCGGTGCTTTAGTTGCAATTGTCCCTGAAGGCTTGGGGAGTTGCATACATTTCGGTGAGCTGCGTGCGGCTTTGATGCGGCGGCACGGGCTATTTAAGGCCATAGCATTGGCTCCAAACACATTTTCGGGCACTGAAGCAAAAACCATTGCGTTGTTTATGACCAAGGGCGGAGACAGCAAGGCTTTGACATGGATAGCACCTGATGGGAATAGCATCGAATTGACGCCAAATCAAGTGCAAAATCGGCTGGATGGGCATTTTCATCAGTTGCAATGCCGTGTCGGTAGCACAATGGCTGATATTGGCGCAGACATCCGACGCGGCAATATTACGCATGCCGATGCCCGTAAGTTAACAGATGCCATTTTTCACACGACTCACTTCCACGAACATTCATCGGGATTGATCCGGTTCCCAACACGCCGCCCGGTTATAGGGCAAGGTTTGCTGGCAGAAAAAGGGGATATTCTAATGGCTCGGGTTGGGACGCGCTGTGTTGGCCGTGTCGGCTGGGTAAGGTCTGGATCTGCGCAGATTACTGATTGCGTGTACCGTATTCGTGTTGATCCTGCGCTCCAAAGTCGCGTTTTTGAAGCACTGCGTTCTGAATCAGGACAACATTGGCTCAACACTGCAGCACACAGTACCTGTGCGCAGCTTATTTCTAAGCGAGACTTATTAGAATGCCCAGTGATTTTTGGCTGAAGTTACAGACACCGTATCCGGCCAATACTTTGTTGGCGGGAGAGAGTAATTTGGCGCTTGCCTGAGTTTGCGGCAGGAGCGCCTTCATGCATACACATGCCGCATTGTTTTCTGCTACGCACTTTTTCGCAAATCCCTTATAATTAAAATTCAGTAAATACTTGGCAGGCAACCATGCTTTGTTATGGCTTTATTGTTTCTCGTAAGTAAATTTTAATAAAATGGGTGCAAATGATGACTGGTAATAACCTTGTGGATACATTTCCACTCAATCGTATCGTGATTAATCCAAGTGGCGGCGACGATGATGCTGCAATCAATGCGGCGATTACTTCGCTTGCCGGGTCGGGCGGCGGTAAGGTGGAGTTGGGCAGTGGGCTGTTCAATATCGCTTCGGCGATTTTAATGGCCTCCAATATCGTGCTGCAAGGTCAGGGGCGCAACCTGACCGTTTTGCGCTTGAAGGACAATACGCCCTACAGTGACAACGCGAATGTGATTTTTGCCAAGGCGGGTAGTAGCGACATGAGCGGGTGGGCGATTAGCG
The DNA here is from genome assembly GCA_945864765.1 of Janthinobacterium lividum. Taxonomy (GTDB): domain Bacteria; phylum Pseudomonadota; class Gammaproteobacteria; order Burkholderiales; family Burkholderiaceae_D; genus CAMBDR01. Next base: position 1,507 of record CAMBDR010000284.1, read on the forward strand.
ACCTCAGCATCGATGCCAATCGGGCTGGCCAGCAACGCATCCAGAATGCGCTGACTATTACCGCGCTCAGCCGTAGCGGCACGGTTGCCACGGCCACCGTTGCTTCCACTGCCACGCTGGTATCCGGCGAGTTTGTCTTCATCAAGGGCGCTGCCAATGGGGCCTACAATGGCGGATTTGGCATCACGGTTTTGAGCGCCACCCAGTTTCGCTATACGGTCGCGTCCGGCACGGATAGTACCTCGGGCACGATTGTTTGCACCACGCAAGATAATGCGTATAACGGCATTTGCGTGCGTGGCAGCAGTACCGGCGGCTTCAGCGTAAAAGACTGGACGATTCAAAATGTCGAAACCAAAAATGCCGGTTACCACGGCATTGCGGTGTATGGCGGTTGCAGCAATTTTGGCATGTCAACGATTCATTCACATCATAATGGATTCCGCTCGATTCATGTTCATGCTTCCAGAACTGTCACGACTCAGGACTATCAACTGGACGCCATTCGCGCCCACGAAAACGCGCAAGATACCACCACCGGCCTGCAAACGGGCATGTTGGGTGGCTTGTTCGTGTGCCTGGCCAATGTGACTGGTGTGGCCGTGTCGAATGTGACGATCTGGGGTGAACCCGGCCCGGCGCTGGATATCTCGGGCAATGAAGGCAGCTTCAGTGTCATCTCCACCCTCACCCAAACCGGGGGCACTGCGAGCGCCACTACGGCGCAGGGGCATGGCTTTGCGGTTGGTGACATGATCAATATTTTGGGCTCGACCGTGGCCGGCTATAACGGCAGAATCAGTATTTTAACGGTGCCGGATGCGACCCATTTTACCTATGCGGTGCCAAGCGCGAGTGCGGCCACGGCGGCCGGCAGCATGTATGCGCTCAGTGCGTTGGCCGATAACGCCGTTTTTTCCAACTTCACGATCCGTGATTGCGGCGAGGGGGTACGTTTGGGCAATGCGGCCTCGAATGTGGCGCTAACCAATTTCAGCATCAAGAATATGAATAAGACGGCAAAGAATCCCGGCGCTTCCGGTATTGGCCTTAAGTTGAATGGTGGCGGCACGCTGGCGGCATTTGGCGTTACGGTCAATGGGATGGTGATTAGCGATTGCTCTGCCTGGGGCGTTGCGGCGGATAATGCCGCGATGTTGTGGTCCAATATCAGCCTGATCGGCGTGATTGTGCGCAACAACGGCAGCAATACCGCCAGCGTTACCGGTGGCATGTTTTTTCAAAAATGCAATCAACTCACGCTGATCGGCTGCCAATCGGTCGACAATAATGCGGGTTCGGCGGCACCGCGTCAGGTGTTCATCTCCACTTCAAGCAATGTGCGCATGAGTGGTTGCATCATCGATGCGGGTACGGCCAATTATGCGGCGCTGGAAGTGGATGCCACCTGTTCGGCGCTGCAATTTTCCGGCAATATGTTTAAACGGCAAACCAGCGGCACGGCGGTCATATTGAGTGCGACCAATAGCTTTTTTGGCAAAGGGCAATTGGTGGGAACCAATACCATCAGCAACCGGGGAACAGGCAACCGGGTCGAGCCCGTCGTGGCGCTAACCAAAACGGCGAATTACCTCGCCACCGTCAGCGACCGCCTGATCCGGGTTGACGCCTCGGCAGGCAATGTGGTGATCACCTTGCCGGGCGTGGTGGCGGCGTATGGCCTGGAGACATTTCGCGTCAAAAAAATCGACGCCAGCGCCAATACCGTGACGATTCAGTGCGCCGGGGCCGAGACCATGGACGGCACCAATAGCAAAGTGCTCAGCACGCAGTATGCCGGCATCGCTTTTGAATCCAATAATGTGACTTGGGATGTGGTGTAAGTTGTTCCATCGGATTCAGATGTAAAATCGCAGGTGTTGATCAAAGTCTGGTTCCTTTTGCCGCAAGTGCGTGCAAAATTCAAATTAAATCCGTGAGGCAGTATGTTGCGACTGTATCGATATTTCCGAAGGTGTCACCTGCTTTATTCACTTATCGGATTATTTTTCTGGTCGCAAAATAGCATCGCACAACATGCCAGCCTCACGACCGCACACGTCAAGGCAGAATTATTGGCTTACGCGCCCCAAGGTTTGGCCGCCGGAAAACAAGTGTGGCTGGGCCTGGTGCTAACCCATCAGCCACACTGGCATACTTACTGGCAAAATCCGGGTGATTCCGGCATCCCCACTTCCCTTGTCTGGAAATTACCGCAAGGGGTGCGTGCGGGTGAGATCGACTGGCCTGCCCCCAGCCGTTTGCCACTCGGGCCATTGGTCAACTACGGCTATCACGATATGGTGCTGTTGCCCGTACCCTTGCAAATCGATCCCTCTTTTGACGCAAAACAGTTGGTGCTGCATTTACGCGCCGACTGGTTGGTATGCAAGGAGAGTTGCATCCCTGAATCGGGCGAATTTAGCCTGTCGCTACCGATGCAGCAGGTCTTGAATCAACATGCGGCGCTGTTCCAGGCGGCCTTGGCGCGGCGGCCGCAAGCCATGCCGACGGTGCAGGCAGTAGCGCGAGTGGAAGGCGGCAAACTGCACCTGACCATGGATGCTTTGCCTGCCGATGCGCAAGGCCAGCCATGGTCATTTTTTGTGCTGCAAGGTGGCGTGATTGATCATGGTGGCAAAATTGAATCCGGTTGGCGCGGCGCGCAATTGTGGGCGCGTTTGCCGCTCTCGTCTCAGCGTAGCGAAAGCCCGGCCAATATCGATATCGTGCTCACCCGCACCGGTGCCAAGGCGCTGCAAATCCGCGCGCCCGTGCAGGGCGCTTGGCCGGGACAAGCCAGCCCACAAGGCGGCCCCCAAGGCAGTAGTCCACAAGCCAGCAGCCCCCAAGGCAGTAGCCCACTAGCCAGTGCGCCAGGTGATAACGCGGCGGCTACGCAGGCAGACAGCCTGCCCCTGGTGTGGGTGCTCGGTTTGGCGTTTTTGGGCGGCGTGCTGCTGAACCTGATGCCTTGTGTATTCCCGGTGCTATCGTTAAAAATCATCGGTTTTGCCGCGCATGCCGACAACCGAGCCGCGCGTATTGCAGGTGGCGTGGCCTACACGGTGGGCGTGGTTATCACGTTTACCTTGTTGGCCGCCTTGTTATTGGGTTTGCGCGCGGCGGGTGCGGGGCTGGGTTGGGGCTTTCAATTGCAAGCGCCGGTTTTTGTTGGGCTGTTGCTGATTTTGTTTGTTTTAATCGGCTTGAATTTGGTCGGTGTATTTGACATTGCCAACCTCTTGCCCAGCAGCGTGGCCAGCTTGCGCGCGCGCCAACCTTTGCTGGATGATTTATTGACCGGGGTGTTGGCGGTGTTGGTGGCCTCACCCTGCACCGCCCCGTTTATGGGCGCAGCACTGGGCGCGGCAATCACCTTGCCAGCGCCAGCAGCCTTGGCCGTGTTTGAATGTTTGGCGCTGGGCATGGCCGCACCGTATCTGCTGGCCTGCCTTTGGCCGGGTGTGGCCCAGCTTTTGCCGCGACCGGGGCAGTGGATGGTGCGCTTCAAGGTGGCCATGGCCTTGCCCATGTTTGCCACTGCTGTGTGGTTGGGTTGGGTCTTGTTGCAACAAATCACCACCGCCAACTTGCCCACGTCCGCACGCTGGCAGCCTTGGTCGCCTGCGGCAGTGGCACAGGCGCAAGCGAGTGGCAGGCCGATATTTATTGATTTTACTGCCGCGTGGTGCGTCACTTGCCAGTACAATAAGCGCACTACCTTGTCTGACCCGGCATTGTTGGCTGAACTGGATGCCAAAGGCGTATTGTTTTTGCAAGCCGATTGGACCCGGCGCGATGCCAATATCACCCAAGAGTTGGCGCGCTTGGGGCGCGCTGGCGTGCCCGTGTACGTGGTGTATGCGCCCGGATCAAACCAGTCGATGGTGTTGCCCGAGTTGCTGACACTGGCCGATATCCGCCAGGCGGCCAGCACCTGGCCACGGCAAGCGACCAAATAAGGGGCAGCGCTTTGATGAACGATGTGATTTTTTAATGGAGAATCGAATGAAGAATCGAATGAAGAATCGAATGAAAGCGACCTTGAGCGTGTTGGCTTTGGCCGCAAGCCTGGTGAGTGCTGCGGGTGTGCTGGCGGATGCAACGGTGAGCCAGCCAGCACCCCAATTTTCTGCGCAGGATGCGAGCGGTAAAACCGTGAATTTGGCCGATTACAAAGGCAAATATGTGGTGCTGGAATGGCTCAACCCCGGTTGCCCGTTTGTGCAAAAGCATTACAACAGCGGCAATATGCCCACCCTGCAAAAAGATGCCAGCGGCAAGGGCGTGGTGTGGTTATCGGTTTCTTCCACCGCCAAAACTGCGGCTGATTATAAAGAGCCAGCCGCCCTGAAAGCATGGATGAAAGAAAAATCCGGCCAGCCCAGCGCGATTGTGCAAGACCCGGAAGGCAAAATCGGCCACGCCTATGGTGCACGCACCACCCCGCATATGTATCTGATCGACCCGCAAGGCAAATTGATTTATGCCGGGGCGATAGACAGTAAAGCCAGTGCCAACCCGGAAGATATTAAAACCTCGACCAATTATGTGAACCAAGCCATCACCGAAGCGCTGGCAGGCAAGCCAGTCAGCCAGCCGACCACCAAGGCTTATGGCTGCGGAATCAAGTATGCGGGTTGATTGCCAATAATCTGATTTTATAAAGGAAACACCATGTCATCTACCCCCTTATTT
>CAMBDR010000285.1 GCA_945864765.1 Janthinobacterium lividum
CGCCTCAATTTCGCTTCGCACCGCGCTTGCCATATCCTGCGAATCACCCTGATCGGCCAAATCAGCCGAATCACCCAAACCACCCAAACCACCCAAACCACCCAAACCACCCAAACGCCCATCCCGGATTGTTCGGCACTGCTGGTGCCACTTGTGGCGTGTAATGATAGCCAGGTCGATGACGGCAAGGTTATCGGCGACCCGATGGAAGCGGCCTTGCTGATCCTTGCCAACAAAGGGGCCGTGTCGGTGGCCGACACAGGCAAGCAATTGCCGCGTATCGCCGAAGTGCCATTCGATTCCGCCCACAAATTCATGGCGACCTTCCATCGTCATGGCCAACAGGTAAAGATTTTTGTCAAGGGTGCGCCAGACGTATTACTGGCGCGCTGCACGCATTGGCATGCCCACGATGGCGCGCGCGAGCTGGGTGCTTTGGAGCGAGCGCAGATTGATGCCGAGTATTTGGCGCTTGCCGATGAAGGGCTACGCGGCTTAATGGTTGCACAACGCACGATTGCATTGGATGCGTTTGAAGGCGCTGGCGAGCTCATGGGCTGGATCGACGAGCTTTCTTTCCTTGGATTAATTGGCTTGATGGACCCACCACGACCCGAGGCGAAGGACGCGATTGCCCAGTGCAAGCAAGCGGGTATCGCCGTCAAGATGATCACCGGCGACCACAGGGCCACGGGCGCTGCGATTGCGAAGGAACTGGGATTAGTGGGCGAGGCGATCACCGGTGCCGAGCTGGATAAGCTCGATTCTGATCAGCTTGCCGCAATCGTCGATAAAACGGCGGTATTTGCGCGCGTTAGCCCGGCACATAAAGTGAAGATCGTGCGCGCATTACAAGCACGCGGGCACGTGGTCGCCATGACGGGGGATGGCGTCAATGATGCCCCGGCGCTCAAAGCTGCGGATATTGGCGTGGCCATGGGCATCACGGGCACGGCTGTATCAAAAGAAGCGGCAACCATGGTGTTGGTCGATGATAATTTCTCGACGATTGTGCACGCGGTACAAAGCGGTCGCATACTTTATGACAATATCCTGAAGTTTGTTCGATTTCAGTTATCGACCACCATGGGCGCGATTCTGACAATATTTTTTGCGCCCCTGGCGGGGTTTCCGGAGCCGTTTACACCCATTCAAATTCTCTGGGTTGCGATCATCATGGATGGCCCGCCGGCAATTTCGCTGGCACTCGACGCAGGACGGCCAGGCATCATGCTCGAACCGCCGCGCCCCCGTGCCGCGCCAATTTTGCCCATATCACGATTGGCAAAAATCTTCGCTTACGGGATGACGATGATGGTTGGCACCTTAGCCGTGTTGCATTACGGGCTGCAAACAGGCTCAGAGCAGCGTGCGCTAACCCTGGCGTTTACCACATTCGTGCTGTTCCAGGTGTTTAACGTATTCAACGCGCGCAATGAGCAAGGTTCAGCGTTAAATGCCCGTACACTCGACAATGCCATGTTGTGGTTGTCACTACTTGCCGTCGTTGTGCTTCAAGTGATTGCTGTCCACTGGCCGCCAGCCCAAGCCGTGTTTGGCATTGGTGGCATGAATTATGCTGACTGGATTATCGCCGTCGCTGTCGCTGCATCGGTTCTGGTTCTGGAGGAAGGACGCAAACTGTTGGCTGTATTGATTCGACGGCTACGTGGCTCGCGTTTGTAGGGCAGCAGATAAACGCCATTCGTTAGACTCTTGTAGTAGTAATCACTCAATAAAGGATATGGAAATGAAACACTACCCCATCGCAACGGGCAAGGCGGGTTTCGATGTGTCCGCTGGCTTTGCTTCAAATGGCTACGGCGCACATTCGCCCGGCGGCTATTCGCTGACCGCAGCGCTGATTGCAGAAGTCGTCATGACCATGACCCGGCCCGGTTATCCTGAATGTCAGGGCAAGGAAAAATTATGACTGACGAAGAGCGCACGTTTCTGGAGCAACAGCTTATTGCCAAGTTCAGATGGTTCAATAATGGCTCTCGATTCTGGAGCACCATTCACCATTGGTCATTAGGTGTTTCAGCAATCGCTTCTGCCCTCGCGGTCATCGTCATAAAACTCAACTGTCTGAAAATTGCGTTGCCAACTGTCTATGCGAACCGCGAAGATGCAGCTGCAATCTTGGCCGCGCTAGCAACAATTATCACCGTCGTTTCTGCAGCAGGTAGCTTCGGTCGTAAGTGGCAAACAAACCGCATCAGTCGGGGCCGAATCGAACGATTGCAGATCGCACTCTCAGATCCGGCAGCAAGTGCTGCGGCCATCCGTGACGAACTTCAGGACATCATGAAGAAACATGATGAAGGCATTGTTGGCACCCCAATAAAATAACATAACAAAACGCACTCACCCTGCACCAAACCACCTGTTAAAAAACGCCACAAATCGCGTCTGGTGTCACCTGGCACCGCCTTTTCACCAATTGTGTTGCGAAATGCTGATATTTGCAGGCTCAATTTTCCGTCGGCTGTTATACAATCCCTGTGTACCGTCGCTTGCCGGCGGTTAAGTTCAATCCGGTTTATTTGCTGCGCTGCGCGCTTTTGCGTTTGCGTTTGTGATGCGGCAGATAAACGCTATTTGTCAGGCGTCGCAAATACAGGCCTCGGCCCATTTGTTTCTTCAACGTGAAAGGAAACACCATGAAACTCGGCATCTTCTCTACCAGTCTTGCAGTCAAAGACATTGCAGCGTCTCGTAGCTTTTACGAGAAATTTGGATTCAGCGTCTTTGGCGGCGATCAGTCACAAAACTGGTTGATTATGAAGAACGAAGACACCTTGATTGGCCTCTTCCAAGGCATGTTCGAAAAGAACATCCTAACTTTCAATCCCGGATGGGACAGTAATGCCAGTAATATCCCAGAGTTCACAGATGTTAGAGAAATTCAACGCTTGCTAAAACTGCAAGGCATTCAGTTTACAAGCGAAGCAGATGCAAACACTTCAGGGCCGGCAAGCTTCACCGCCATTGATCCTGACGGGAATCAGATACTGGTAGATCAGCATCGCTAAATCGCAATCGGGCATGAAAATCACGACGCTAACCCATCGCGCAAACGGCCCCGCAACGGCATGCCGCCTTCGGGCCTCATTGCATTCTGGCCCTTCGGCGTCCTGCCGTTGCTGGCCGGTTAGCTCAAACATTAGGGTGGTGCAACTTATTCAGATGGCACCAGACTGATTACCATTCATAATCCGATTTTTTAACCCAGGAGGAAATATGCGTAAATTTATTGCACCACTGTTCTTGTTCGCCTCGCTGCCTGTGTTTGCCCACTCCGGCCACGCCGGGCAAACCGCCAGCTTCATGGCGGGCTTCATTCATCCGCTGACGGGGCTTGACCATATGCTGGCGATGTTCGCCGTTGGGCTGTGGAGTGCCACGACGACAAGACGCATCTGGCTGGCTCCGGTTATTTTTGCAACGACACTGTTGATCGGCGCTTTGCTTGCGCAGGGTGGACTCACCTTGCCTGCGGTCGAGCCAATAGTTGCCGCTTCTGTACTCCTGACAGGTCTGTTGGTGATGACACGCAGCCATTTCTCTGCGCCAGCCACAGCGGCCCTGGTAGCGGGCTTTGCACTGTTTCACGGTACAGCCCATGGTCAGGAACTAAGTGCCCCAATTGCGTTAGCTGGCATGGTGCTGGCGACTGCGCTACTGCATTGTCTGGGCATCGCAGTTGGTTTGCTACTCAAATCACGCAGCCTGTGGTGGCAGCGTGTCGCCGGAGCAGGTATTGCTCTGGCGGGTGCAGGTTTAGCGGGCGGGCTGATGTGATAGCCCTCGGCGTTCCAGGGGCGCTTCGCGATAAATCTCCGCGAAGCCCCCTGAACGCTATGTTATACAATCTCCTGTGTGCCGCCGCGTGCTGGCGGTTAAGTTCAACCCGGTTTAGACCTCAACCCAATGTCACCCACCATGTCACCCACTCTGTCACCCATTACCCCATCCATCGTCCGGCTGTTCAGCTTTATCGGCGATAACACCGGCCCCTGGCTCGTCGATAGCATGCATTGTGTTGCCGGAGAACCGCTTACCACCGCGTCGCGGCTTTCCGTCATGACAGGCCCGGTTGCGCAACTGCCTGAGGGGGCATCCTGGCTACTTCGCGGAATTACCAGCAACGAACGCTACGTTGTTCGCCAAGAGAAGACTGCACTGGTCAGCAAGCAAGAAGGCCTGGGTCGCGCAGCGGCAACACGGGCGGCACTCATACCAATCCGAAAAAATGCCGCCTGGTGGGCGCTGACCCAGGATGAACGCCGCGAAATCATCGAGGCACAATCGCACCACATCGCCATTGGCATGAAGTACCTTCCTGCGGTTGCCAGGCGTTTGCATCACTGCCGCGATCTCGGCACTGATGAACCTTTCGACTTTCTCACCTGGTTTGAATACGCGCCTGGCGACGCGGCGGCGTTCGACGAGCTGGTGCAAGCGCTGCGTGCGTCACCAGAATGGGGGTATGTTGAGCGTGAAGTCGATATTCGTCTCATCCGCGCAGCGGCCTGATCCTGGAGTCAACCAGTCATAACAAATATGGAAAGTACCAGCCGGCTGTGCCCTCAGCTTTGGAAATAGCCATGTATCCGGCGCAGCCGCTTGACTCGTCGCGCAACACCGCCGGCTTACGCCGCTGCAAAGGGTGATGTTTTCAAGTGCTAAAGATTGTGTTATTAACATGTTTGTGAGGTAAAATGACATGTATTCCTGCCAGTAATTTTGTAATTATGGCTGTCGGAATGCCACTATTGCTATTAAGTTTGGTTTTAGGTGGCTATTCAGCGTTTGTTTTTTTCATGCCAGAAAAATCAATGGGGCAAGAAACATATCAAGAATTTAAATCAAATGAATCATATAGAGAAAAACCACCCGGATATTCAACTAGCGAATTCCCAAGTGTGGAAGCGGTTAGAAAAATCAGGCAAGTAAGATTCAAATCCGCCATAGCGCTGGAAAAAGCAAAGTCATACAAGTTCTTTGTTGCATCAACTGTTGTATTGTTATTGGCATCTCTTGCAATTAAATACAAAAATAAAATAGCGATCATATATATATTAAGGGTATGGCCATGGTATCAAACAGCCATTACCTGGTTGGTTGTAGGTATGATAATTATGGTTTTGCCATCTTTAATTTTGTTCTGGCCTGTTTTGTGGGATGCAAAATATAACTATTTTATAACTTTTAATGATATTTTTATGTATTGGGTATGGCATTTTATTACACCATTTGGCTGGCTTAACCTTCGTATGTTAGTGCTGGCAATTCGTAGGAAAGATCAAAGGTACCTACGTTATTCATATCTTATCTGTTTCTTTCTTGGTTTGTTAATGCCGATGGTTTTTGGTATATATTGGGCTGCTATGAGTGTGTAACGCAGTGGGTAAATACGTGCATACCGAATGGGGCGCTGGGAACTGGGGCCAAGGAACTGAGGAACTGAGGAACTGGGGCCAGTCCTTGCCTTTTGTCTCTAAGGCGAGTGGGGCGGCCAATTCGTCTAAAATTCTGGCTTATGCTGTCTTTTTGTCAATTGTGTTGCAAAATACTGATATTTGCAGCCGCTTGTTCCATCGCCTGTTATACAATCCCCTGTGTGCCGCCGCTTGCGGGCGGTTAAATTGAACCGGGTTTATCTGGAAAGCAGAAAATGGCGAATATTCCAAAGATCATTTATATCGCACTCTCAATCATGTTGGCAAACCTGCCCATGGCGATGGCAGCAGACATAAGAGAGGCTTATCGTCCGGCTGGCCAAGCATTCTCGCAAATCATTCAGGATGATGACTATGCAATCATTGCAAAATACAAAAATGATAACGAGCGGGTCGCGTCTGCCGCGAAACGATAGCCACATTCCGGCGGCTTACCCGTGCATCAGGCAGCTCGAAAATCTTACTACATCGGTGATTCAATTGACCTCCTATTCCTGCCTGCTGGCGACACCCTCGGTTCAAACTTATCAAGCACTTCGCGTTGGCTCTGGCCTGAGCGGCAAGACTGATGAGGCAGCGCTGCGGGGTTTGCCCAATACGCTCTTTGCGGTCCAGATCCTGCATGACGCGCAACCAGTGGGGATGGGGCGCGTCATTGGCGACGGCGGGTGTTTCTTTCAAGTGGTAGACATTGCCGTCCTTAAAGAACATCAGGGCAAGGGCCTG
>CAMBDR010000286.1 GCA_945864765.1 Janthinobacterium lividum
GATCGGGTCAAGGACAAAGCCAAACTGATGCCTTTTGCCCAGCAAGTGGCCGCGCTCCACCCATTTGTGGCGGTGGTGCCGGTTTCCGCCACACTGCGTTTTCAACTGGAAAACTTGCAAAATGAAGTGAAAAATCACTTGCCGCTGAATGCGCCGATTTTTGCACCCGATGATATTACTGACCGCAGTGACAAGTTCTTGGCCGCCGAATTGGTGCGCGAAAAATTGTTTCGCTTTGTTGGTGACGAATTGCCCTACACCAGCACCGTTCTGGTTGAAAAATTCGAGCAGGAAGGCAATTTGCGGCGCGTGTTTGTTGCGATTCTGGTTGATCGTGATATGCATAAATCGATGGTGATAGGCAATAAGGGCGCACGCCTGAAAGAAATCTCATCACAAGCGCGGCAAGATATGGAAAAACTGTTTGGTGGCCCGGTCTACCTTGAGATTTGGGTTAAAGTGAAATCCGGTTGGGCAGATAACGAAGCGGGCTTGCGCGCCTATGGCTACGAATAGTGGGGCCACTGGTCGGGCCACGTCTGGTCGGGCCACGCCTGGTCGGGCCACCGCACATACCCGCGCCACGCGAACCACTTACCGTTGCCTGGAACAACCCGGTTTTGTACTACATCGCTTCCCTTATAAAGAAAGCAGTTTGATCATTGATCTTTTTTCGCGTGACCATGGCCGGGTGCAATTGCTGGCCAAGGGCGCGAAGCGGCCGCATTCACAATTGCGCTCGGTGCTACAAAGTTTTCAACCTTTGTCGCTCAGTTGGAGTGGTAAATCTGAATTGCGCACCTTAACTGCCGCCGAATGGGTCGGTGGTTTATTGCCGCTGGAAAATTCAGCCTTGTTGTGCGGCTTTTACCTCAATGAATTACTGGTAAAATTGCTGGCACGGGAAGATCCGCATCCGGAATTGTTTGACCAATATGTCTCCACCTTAAATCAGTTAGCCCATCAAGAACCCGCCGCCATTGTCTTGCGCAAATTTGAGTTGGCTTTGTTGAAGCAAACCGGGGTTGCAAGCGATTTGGGGTTTTGTAATAGCACCCGGCAAGCGGTATTGGCCGATCAATGGTATGTGGTTGACCCGCTGCAAGGGCCGCGCGTAGCGCTGGCGAGCGATGTTTGGCCCAAGGTTTCCGGGCAAACTTTGCTCGACATGGAAAGCGAGCATTACCACGAAGCCAGCACGTTGGCGCAAAGTAAAACCTTGATGCGATTTTTATTGGCCCATCATTTGGGTGGCGTGCCGATTAATTCACGTCAAATATTAATCGACTTGGCCCTCTTTAAGTAAGTTGATAATGCCTAAGCTCATAATTAGTGAGGTAATATACTGATGCCCGACCCCTTATAAACCCGATACCACCTAAACTTATCTCAATCCATCATGAGCTTCTTGCATCCCGTTGGCCCGTTAATCGATCTGGGCGTGAACATCGATCATATCGCAACCTTGCGTAACGCACGCGGTACGGTTTATCCTGATCCGGTGCGCGGTGCCCTGTTGGCAGAGGAGGCGGGGGCAGATGTGATTACCTTGCACCTGCGCGAAGATCGCCGCCATATTCGCGATGCCGATGTGCTGGCCCTGCGCCCTTTGCTGCAAACGCGCATGAATCTGGAAGCGGCGGTGACGCCGGAAATGATTGCCTTTGCCTGTCAGGTCAAACCGCAAGATGTGTGTTTGGTGCCCGAAAAGCGCAGCGAAATTACCACCGAAGGCGGTTTGGATGTATTGGGTCATTTTGATCTGGTGCAAGCGGCAGTGGCGCAATTGCAGGCGCACGGGATAAGGGTGAGCTTGTTCATCGACCCCGACGAAGCGCAAATTCGCGCGGCGGCCAAAATGGGTGCGCCGGTGATCGAATTACACACCGGGCGTTACGCCGATACCGAAGGCCAGGAACAACAGCAGGAATTGGCGCGCATTAAGCATGCCGCCAAAATCGGGATTGAATGCGGCCTGAAAGTCAATGCCGGGCATGGTTTGCACTACACCAATGTGCAGGCGATTGCTGCGATTGGCGAGATTTCTGAATTAAATATTGGCCATGCGGTGGTGGCTCACGCGATCTTTGTCGGTTGGCAAGCAGCCGTGCGTGAAATGAAAGCGTTGATGCAGGCGGCAAGGCGATCCTGATGATTAATTCTGACAAGTAAGCTTGATGATTAATTCTGATAAGCAAGCACGATGAGTGAGCCAGACCCAAGCCGCGCCACCATATTGGAAACGGTGGCCAAACTGCCGCATTTGCCGGGCGTGTATCGCTATTTTGATGCGCAGGATGTGGTTCTTTACGTGGGTAAGGCGCGTGATTTGAAAAAACGCGTAACCAGTTATTTTCAAAAGAATTTATCGAGTCCGCGCATCGCGCTCATGGTTGAGCGCATCGTGCGCATGGAAACCACGGTCACGCACAGCGAAGCCGAAGCCTTGATCCTGGAAAACAATTTAATCAAGGCTTTGCAGCCGCGTTACAACATTTTATTTCGTGACGATAAATCCTACCCCTATTTAAAAATCACCCGCGAAGCCGTGCCGCGCATGTTGTACTACCGGGGTGTGGTCGATAAAAAACACGCTTATTTTGGCCCTTACCCCAGTGCCTGGGCGGTGAAAGAATCGATTCAGATTTTGCAAAAAGTGTTCCAGTTGCGCTCCTGCGAAGATAGTGTGTATGCCAATCGCACCCGGCCTTGTTTGTTGCACCAAATCCATCGCTGCAGCGCGCCTTGTGTCGAGGTGATCAGCGCACAGGACTATGCGCTGGACGTGGAAAATTCGATGCGCTTTTTGCGTGGGCAGCAAGGTGAAGTACTGGCCGAACTGGAAGCCAAAATGCAAAAACTGGCAGCGGATTATGAATATGAACAAGCGGCCATTGTGCGCGACCAAATCAATGCCCTGTCACGTGTGTTGGCGCAGCAAAGCATGGAAATTGGTAATCAAAGCGATGTCGATATCATCGCCGTCTTGATTCAGGGTGGGCGTGCCTGTGTGAATTTGGCGATGGTGCGCGGCGGCCGTCATTTGGGTGACCGTGCGTATTTTCCGGCGCAGTTTGATGACGCCATGGCGCAAGCCGATGATGACACGCCACCAGTGCAGGTCATGAAAGCATTTTTGGCGCAACACTATATCGATAAATTCATGCCAGCGATTTTGATCCTGAATATTGAATTCGATCAACCTGAATTAGTGTTAGCCTTGAGTGCGCAATGTGGGCATCGGATACAATTGATTTTTCAGCCGCAAGGGCAAAGGCGACAATGGTTGGAACTGGCGCAAAAAGGCGCGCAACTGGCCTTGGCGCGGCTGCTCTCGGAACAAGGTTCGCAACAAGCCCGAACCCGCGCCCTGGTGGATGTGCTGAATCTGGAAATCGACGATATTGCGTTGTTTCGTGCCGAATGCTTCGATATCAGTCATACTCAGGGGGAGGCAACGCAAGCCTCTTGTGTCGTATTTCATCATCATGCCATGCAACATGGTGAATACCGGCGTTACAATATCACCGGTATCACAGGTGGCGATGATTATGCTGCCATGCGTCAGGTGTTGCAGCGGCGTTATGAAAAAGTGGCGCGGGCGGCAGCAGAGGGTGAAAATGAGGGTGTGATGCCCGATATCGTCTTCATTGATGGCGGCAAAGGGCAGGTTGAAATGGCGCGCCAAGTGTTTGTGGAATTGGGCCTGGATTTGAGTTTGATTGTCGGTGTTGCCAAAGGTGAGGGGCGTAAGGTCGGTTTGGAGACCCTGGTATTTGTGGATGGCCGTGCTGCGCAAGAGCTGGGTAAGGATTCGGCGGCCTTAATGCTGATTGCCCAGATTCGCGATGAAGCGCATCGGTTTGCCATTACGGGGATGCGCGCCAAGCGAGCGAAAACCCGGCAAACTTCGCGTCTGGAAGAAATTGAAGGAATTGGTGCCAAGCGGCGTCAGAAATTATTGGCCCGTTTTGGTGGTTTGCGCGGCGTGGTAGACGCCAGCGTTGAGGATCTGAGTTCGGTGGATGGGATTTCACATCAACTGGCAGAAGAAATTTATAAACAATTGCATTGAGGCGCACCTTGATTGAGTGTTGTTGAAATGCGACAAACAGAGTCATTATGCCGTTTAATATTCCGATCTTGCTAACCTGGTTACGCATGGCCTTGATTCCTTTGGTGGTGGGCGTGATGTATTTCCCCAATCATTGGCTGTCAGAATTCGGCCGTGGCGTGGCGGCAACCTCGGTATTTGTGGTGGCGGCGATTACCGATTGGTTTGATGGCTTTTTGGCGCGGCGTTGGAATCAAACCTCGGCCTTTGGGGCATTTCTTGATCCGGTTGCGGATAAATTAATGGTGGCCGGCGCGCTATTGGTTCTGGTGCAACAGGATCGGGTCAATGCGGCGGTCGCGTTTATCATTATTGGGCGTGAAATTGCGATTTCAGCCTTGCGTGAATGGATGGCGCAAATTGGTGCGTCCAAATCGGTGGCGGTCAGCTCGATTGGTAAAGTCAAAACTGCGGCGCAAATGACGGCCATTCCCATGCTCTTGTATTATGATTTTTTATTCGGTGTGATTGATACCCGGATTTTGGGTTCCTGGTTATTGGGCTTGGCGGCGGTGCTGACGGTGTGGTCAATGGTCTACTATTTGCGTTTGGCGTGGCCGCTAATCAAAGAAAGTACAGAAAAATCCGGCTAGGGCTTGACAAACTTCTCAAACACGCTATAATAGCTAGCTTAAGTTGTTTGACGCGGGAGTAGCTCAGTTGGTAGAGCGCAACCTTGCCAAGGTTGAGGTCGAGAGTTCGAGACTCTTCTCCCGCTCCAGATTTTTCGTTATCAGGTGCATGGCTGGTAGCGCAATAGGTAAAACATGCGGGAGTAGCTCAGTTGGTAGAGCGCAACCTTGCCAAGGTTGAGGTCGAGAGTTCGAGACTCTTCTCCCGCTCCAAACAAGATTCGGGAAGCCAGTCGCTTCCCGTTTTAGTCTGGAATCCCCCCAAGGCGGGGTAGCAAAATGGTTATGCAGCGGCCTGCAAAGCCGTCTATGCCGGTTCGATTCCGGCCCTCGCCTCCAGTATTTGTCGTAGCATTAAAAAACCGCGCATCGCTTCAGGATGGCGCGGTTTTTTTATGTTCATTCCTGCGCAAAAGTGATGTGAGTCGGGTTGAATGGCTGCGCTTTGGTATGGGGATTGACCGGGTTGGGCTGTAGCTCGGGCATCCGCCACCAATGCACCCCGCTTTCGGGCACCCGCAAATTGAGCGCCTGGCCCATTTGTGGGGTGCTGATTGCGACGCCGATTTGCGCGGCCAAAGCAACGATGCGTTCAAATGGCTCGTACCAGGCATGCAAAGCCAAATCAAAGGTGCCATTGTGAACCGGCAGTAATTGCTTGCCGCGCAAATCGAGGTGGGCTTGCAAGGATTGCTCGGGTTGCATATGCACGTCGGGCCAGAGTTTGTCGTAGCAGCCAGTTTCGATCATGGTCACATCAAATGGCCCATACTTGTCGCCAATTTCTTTGAAACCGGGGAAATAACCGGAATCGCCGCTGAAAAATAAACGCAAGCTGTGTTCAGGTGAATTTTCTGCATGTTGATCCAAAATAACCCACGAAGCCCACAGTGTTTGGTTGGCATCAAACAAGCCGCGCCCGGAATAATGCTGGGCCGGGGTTGCCACCAGCTTGATGCCCGCCACTTCAGTCGATTCCCACCAAGCCAGTTGCTGCACTTTGCGCTCATCCACGCCCCAGCCAATCAAGCGCTCGCCCACGCCGGACGGGGTGATAAAATGCTCAACCTTATCGGCCAATTGCACAATGGCGGCGTGATCGAGATGATCAAAATGGTCGTGTGAGAGCATTACACACTTGATCGGTGGCAGATCTGCGATACTGATCGGGCTGGCGTGAAAGCGCTGCGGCCCCATCCATTGCAGTGGCGAGGCGCGCTCGGAAAAGACCGGATCGGTCAAGAAAAACTCGCCGCGTAACTTCATCAATACCGTAGAATGCCCGAGCCGAAACAAGGTATGATCGGGTGCTGCCAATAGCTCGGACTGGCTTAAGCTTTGGATTGGAATTGAGCCGGTTGGCACGGTGTTCTTTGGTTTATTGAACATGAAGTGCCAACTGATTTGTAATGCTTTCCAGAATCCGGCGCGCT
>CAMBDR010000287.1 GCA_945864765.1 Janthinobacterium lividum
TGCGCAAAGTAGTCGCGCAGGCTGGGAATGAAGACGCTCGCCAGTGCCGGGTCTTTGAATATGGTCTCCACCAGGGGGTTGGACGCCCACAAGTCCAGATTACTTTCCCGGACATCCAAAAAGTTTGACAACAGGGCCACGCTTTGCTCCATGCTCTGGGCCTGCTGGCGGTTCGATTCCTGGCGCAAAATATTGGCCGCTGCCAGTGCAATCACCAGCGTCAGCACACAGACCACGCTCACCACGGTCAGGCTGGTCATGGCGATCAGCCTGGCCCGGATGGAGCGCTTGAGGGTGTTTTTTAGTGAGCTGATCACAAGCGCGCCTAGCGGGTGAAACTGATGACGCTGATGAACTTGTTTAAACTGATGCCATAGTACTTCTGCCAAATCTGGTTGAATGGTGATGCGTCATTGTTTTTCTGTTCAGTAAAGAACTTTTGCACAGCCGCTTGTAGGTCTTTGTCATCCTTGCCAAATAATGTCCATTTTTTTAAGCCGCCATTCATTTTTTGTCATGTTGCTGGCATATAAATCGCATTTCCCTGATGCCAGCAGTTCCGGTGTATAGGCGGCTGCCCTGTCACTCTTGCCCTCTTTGTCAAAAAACTGTTCATCCCAAGCTACGCGCAGGTACTTGCCACGAACGCCATTGCCAAGGCTTAGGGCAAAGGCCCGTGTTTCTTCATAGACAGGGCCAGTGAACTTGCATTCTTCGCGGCAATTGGCGGGCTCTGCGGTCGCATACGCGGGATGAGTTGCAGTAATGCAAATGCGCAGTTCCTTTGTTTTCCTGATCTCATCCAGGGAGCGGGCACAGCAAGGCAGCGCCATTGCGCCAATCAATAAGAGTGCAAGGTCTGCGTAGAGGCCACTGAGCGGCGCGCGGCAGCGTTGTTTTTTTGTCCGGTTAATCCAATTCATGGCAATCTCCAGCGGTAAATCAGGACGACTATTTATTTGACCAGCACCATCAGGGCGATAAATTCGGTCAGGCTGCGCCCGAAATGATGTTGCCATATTTGGTTAAATTCGGAGCCAGGATTCTTGCGCTGCTGGTCGAAAAAAACCTGGACAGCGGCTTGAAGGTCTTTGTCTTGCTTGCGAAAGGCCCAGCCCAATTCATCGGTCGGGCCGAGCGGGAAAGCGGTTTTTGCGTTCTTGAGTTGATGGCGTGCGGCCCAAATCGCGATTTCGGAATCTGCCAGCGTGAAATCGGCCGTTCCGGCCTCTACCGCAGCAAAACTTTCCTGCGTGCTCAAAAGCGCCAATTTAACCGGATTGCTGGCCCAAACAGTTTGGTTTTGTGTTTGCAACCAGGTTTGATAGGACGTATCTTTTTCGATAGCCGCCGTTTTTCCTGCCAGATCAACGCTGTCCTTGATCTGCGCTTTCATCGATTTGGATGCAATCACCATCATACGACTCGGAAAGAGTGTAACGAAATCAAGTTTCTTTTGCCGCCATTCGTTCTTGGTCACGTTGCTGGGGTAGAAATCGCATTTTCCCGATGCCAGCAGGGCGGGCGTGTAAGCCGCGTCCCTTTCGGTCTTGCCTTTGTGGTTGAAAAATTGTTCATCCCAATCAACGCGGAAAAATCGGGCCTGAACGCCCATGCCAAGGCTTTGGGCAAACGCGGATGAGGTTTCGAACACGGAGCCAGTGAACTTGCATTCCCCCTTGCAGGTGGCAGGCGCAACGCTGGCATAGGCGGGGTGTATTGGCGCAATGCAAATGCGCAGTTCTTTGGTTTTCTTGATTTCATCCAGCGAGCGCGCATGGCAAACAGTCAGCATTGCGCCAAAAATCAAGAACGCATGCAGGCTGCCAAGCGCGGCGCGCCAGCGTGGTTTTCGCATCCGGGCAGTCCAATTCATGGCAATCTCCTACAAACCGTAGCCATGGGTAAGGTCAATGCTCTCCCATTCAAAACGTAATATGCCGGGCGAATTTTTTATCCCGGCGGCCATTTTTTGGTGCGCCAATGCCAGGTTGCGCGCCAAATCGCGGTTCAGGTTATTGGTGCCAAAGCCCATGTCTTCGAAAAAATCGGTTTCGTTAAATAATACCCGCTTGCCGCCATTTTTTTCCCACACCTGCGGCATATACAGGTCTTCGTAGCCGTAATGACCAGCGAAATCCTCGTCGTACATCGCATGCTGCTTGAACTTGGCAAGGTTGACCAGAAAGGTGTTGGGATGGTTAGCCAAGGGCTTGTTGGCGGTGGTGTCGATCAAATCCTTGATGCGCATGTAGTACATTACCATCGGGTCCAGGCGCTCCAGGTTGTAGATGATGGCGGCCAGCGGCTCGACGAAAAATTTCTGGTCAATGTCAAAATACAGCGCCCATTCGCCGCTGGCATGGAAGGCCCCCAGATTGCGCGCGCCAGCCTGGTTCCATGGCACGTCGGTAATGATGCGGAATAGCTTGAGGTCAAGTTTGGTGGGCGCAAGCACCGGGGTTTGTTCGGAACAGTCGTCCACCAGAACGAACTCGATCTGTGACAGGAGGCTTTCGGGCAGGGATTCCCACCAGGCGATCTGGTTTTGCACCATTTGCGGGTGGTTGTAATAGTGGCTGATGATCGATAGCTTTGCCATGTCGTGGCCTTTTTATTGAATGGGTGGCGCGAGGGTAAATTATGCGAGGCTAAATTAAGCCGGCTTGTAGCATTCGACGCACAAGCTTTCCAGCGCCTTGACCGGAAAGTAGGGTTCGACCACGGCAATATCGGGCAAGTCACTGTCTTGTACCATGGTGCGGCGGATGCGGTGAAACCCGGCCAGTTCGAGGATGTGTTTCAAGGTCGGGAAATCGTAGCCCATTTTGTGGCCGTGATTGTGCAACATCCCCATGAAGATGGCACCGTTGGTCGGGTAGAGCGCTTTGTCATCGCCCAAACCACAGCGCAGATATTCATCGAAGAAGAATTGATTGCCATGAACAAAATTTTTGCACCATAGTTCCAGGTCGGGCACCAGCACGCGCATGATGCCGCCCGGTTTCAGTACGCGGTAGCAGGCCGCGACAAAGGCAATGCCCTCCTGGTAGCTCATATGTTCCAGCAAATGCGAATGGTAGACCACATCCAGCGTGTTTTCGTTGGCCGGAATGCCCTTGACCAGATCGGTATTGTATAAAACGGTGCCTTCGACGCCATTCGGGTTGGCGAACAGCGCATGTTCCTCCAGGTGCGGCCACCAGCCGACGTTGAGGTAATCCTTAATAAAAATGGTGCCGCAGCCGAGATGGAATTTTTTGTATTGCGGTGACAGGTCGGTCAAGTCTGGCATGATATGCTTTCAAAAGTGGTGAGTAATGGTGTGGTTGGTGTGGTTGGTGTGGATGGTGCTTCACATGCGCCGGGTCATTTCAATAAATTCGTGCAACTGTTGCTTGAACTGATCAAGCGTGGGGAAAAAGGTTTTGGGATACTCGCTCAATGTGCCATCTTGCGCAACGAGCTTGACTTCGCAGCCGCATAGCTCGGCCTCGTGGCCGAGAATGCTGAAATTATCGTACATATACAGGGTTTTGACCGAACGTAAAAACTGGGCTACGTCGCGGCGCGTGGCGGGCCAGGTCTTGGTGATTTCGATGCAATCGGGTGGGTGCAAGCCCAAATTTTGGCCCTTGCCAACATACATGGCATTACAGGTTTTGATTGCGCCGGTGGCGTTGAAAAACGGTTCGGTGGCCGGCACTTGCAACATCATGCCGTTGGCATAGGGGGCCAAATCCTGGTTGTAGGCGACCATGATTTCGTTTTTGTCGTAGGTTTTCAAACCGTGGCCGAGTTTGCCGGGCACGTTCAAGAGATAACGAATCACGCGCTTGGCGTTAAGGATATTGCCCGGTGCCACTTCGGGATAAATCACAATATCGTCGGCGAATTGCTCCACCGGATAACCCTGGAACCAGGTGCAGACGATGGCGTCCAGCCCTGCGCGTACCAGCCATTTTTGCAAATCATAGAGCACCCGGATGCCCGCCGAATTATGTTGGTAGGGCGGGGCCACCACCACGTAGCGGCGGTCGGTGAAGTTGCAGGGAAGGTCGAGGTTGGCAGCCGCATTGGGCATTTCGATATAGCCGAGCGCGGCCGCGCTCGGGCTGCTTATGGCTTGGGCAACTGGCAAGTCATCGATCAGTTTGCGGTACAAGGTTTCGAGTTCGCGCACAAAACGCGGGCTGTCAAACAGTGCGCAGCTTAGTTGTTGGTCGTTGCGCTGGGCGTTGCGCCCGGCATTGAGCCGGGTTTTTAGCGACTCGATCAGCGGGCGCTCCAGTGCCAGCGCAACGGCACGGGCTTGGTATTCTTCCAGGCTATACGTGATCAGTTCAGGCAAATCGACCGCTTGCAACAGGCTGCCAGCCATGCGTGAGGCGAAGCTGCGGCCAACCAGGGTCAACAGCGGCAAGCCAGCCCACAGGGCGTCACTGGCGGTGGTGCCGGCACCGAAGGGAAAGGTATCGAGAAACAGGTCGGCTACCTGAAAACGGGCCAGGTAGTCGGCCGGCGGGACGCGCCCGGCAAAGTGCAAGCGGCTGCGTGCCACGCCATTTTTTTCGGCGCGTTGGCACAGATTTTCGCGTACCGTGGCATTGTCGGTCACCAGCCACAAAACGCTATTGGGCACTTGCTTGAGGATGCGCATCCAGGCGTCAAACAGTTCAGGCGTGAACTTGAAGTTGCCATTAAAGCAGCAAAACACGAAAGCCTCTTCCGGCAGACCGCAGCTTTGCCGACTCGGGCGCGGCCCGATTTCGCGCTGGCGGTCGTTGATCTGAAACACTTGCGGCATGCGTAGCGGCTTTTCAGTGAAGAAGGGTTCCAGTTCGGGCGGTAGTACGAAGTTGTCCGCAATCACATAATCAATCTCGGGCAGCGCGGTGGTGCCGGGAAAACCGAGCCAGCTGATTTGCACCGGTGCAGGTCGCCAGGACAGGATGTCGTGGCGCGCACCCAGCGTCAGGCCCTGCAGATCAACTAATATGTCGATTTCGTGCAGACGAATCAAACGTGCCGCTTCCTGGTCGCTGATGCTGGCGATGCTGATATGGTGATCCATGCCGGCAACCACCCGTGCGCGCAGCGCCGAGCCGTCTTCCTGGCTCCAGCAAAAGCCAAACACTTCGACCTGGGCACGGTCGTGCAAGCCATACAGCTCGGCAGTCAGGATCGACACCGCATGGGCGCAAAAATCCGACGACAAATAGCCAATGCGCAGCCTTTGGTGGCCATACGACTGCCGCCGTGACATCGGGCGCGCATCGCGCAGCACTTTCTCTTCAACCCAGGCGCGTGCCGTAGCCAGCTGCACCGCCGGGTCATCCGTGACGGAGAGCATCGCCAGCACCGAGGTGGCACGCATCATGTCATCTTGCGCAATGCCTGGCGACGGGCTAAACACGGGCCAGGCACATTGCTTTTGGCGTAAATGCACCCAGTGGGTGATTACGTTCTTTTGGCCGGGGGCCAGTTTCAGGCTGCGTGTCAGCATGGCTTCGGCCTCGGGCAGCGCATTGCGCAGTTCCAGCAAACGGCCCAGGTTATTGAGCGCCTGTATATGTAAAGGCTGGTTATTGGGGACTTTCAGATTGCCGAACGTGAGAATGGCGCGCCAGGTTGCCAGCGCTTCTTCCGGGCGTTGCCGCCGTTCGAGTAGTGTGCCCAAATTGAGGGAGGCTTCAATAAAGGTTGGGTTTTGTGCCAGCGCGGCCCGGTAGGCCTGCTCGGCCCCGGCATCATCATGGCTATTGGCAAGCAGCACGCCCAAATTGAACTGCACTGCGTAGGCAACGGGCGAATTGCTGTGTTCCAGCCAAATTTTATAGAGTTTAATAGCGATATCGAAATGATTGGCATCGCTTAAGCGCTGGGTTGCATTGATCAGATCTACCACCGACAGCGTGCCTTGCGCCGCCTGGGTATAAGCTTGCTCGGTCGATTCGAGCAGCGAAGGCACGGGTGCAGGTGCTGAGGGGGGCGCTGACATGGCAGTCGCTGGTTGGGTCATGGTTATGCTTTCATCGCAGGGATAGGTGTCGGTACAGTTGCGGAATAACTATAATATAGCGTAAAGATGCGTCAATAGGAGAATAGACCCGCTAATTGGCTTCATCTCTGCGCTTCTATCTGCCTGCCCTGGTGTAGTATGACATTTGGTTTT
>CAMBDR010000288.1 GCA_945864765.1 Janthinobacterium lividum
CCGAAGGCACAGGAAAATTGACACAAATGATTTGCAAAATCAGCCCGCCGTGTTAAATTCAAAGCAGCGCAAGAAATATTATCAGGGACCCGGATGGAACTGTTTGCATTAAATGACGAAGTCGTTGCATTGGAAGCCAAACTGCTCACCAGTGAAGGCAGCGCACAGCTTGAGCTATTGGTGCAATTGGCATGGCAATTGCGCGAACGCGATGGTGCGCGCGCACTCCGCATGGCCGAGCAAGCCCAGGCCATACTGCGCCAGAGCACCCCTGCACATCCCACGCACACCCACCACCCGACCCATCTCCATTACACCTCACAAACACCGCATGCAGCACGCCTGTTGCTGGTGCGCGGCGTAATCCACCTGCTACGCGCCGAACTCGATACGGCTTATGTAGAAATCGAAAACGGCATCGCCGAATTTCTCAACACACCTGGCCCAGCCGGCCATATGGGTGGTGGCGATGGTTATTGTTGCCTGGCTTCGGTTTGGCAGGATCGCGGCGATGCCAAACAACGTGACAATTGTTTGGCCATTGCGATGGAGCACTACCGCATCGCGCAGGCCCCCGACCGACTCGAATATGCCTTGGCGCGCAGTTTACACTACGCGGCTTTTCGCGACGTAACCGATACCGCTGAACGCTTAAACCGTTTTTTTGAACCCGGTGCGCCAATCAGCCGCGCCGCCAAAGCATGGCTCGATAGCGCGCGTGCGGTGGTGGCCATCTTATCGGGCGATGCAGGCAGTGCAATTCGCAACTTTATGAGCGCCTGGCATGCCGCCTGGGAAACCGGGCAAATCCGCCAGGCCATTGCCGCTGCCAGCAATGTTTCGTACGCATTTTCTACCCTGGGCGACCTGGATGCCGCGCTCGAATGGACTGAGCGACCTTTGGCCCTGGCGCGCCTGACCGGTTTGCCCAGCATGATGGGCAGCGCCCTGGTGCAAACCGGCAACGTGCTACGCATGCTGGGGCGGCATGATGAAGCGCAAGCGATTCTATCCGAAGCACAAAGCGCCATGGCAGCCATTGCCGGGTGCAATATGTATGTGATTGCGCTGCAATATCTGGGTGAACTGATGCTGGATATGGATGCACCGGAAAGCGCGCTCAATTATTTTGCTCAAAGTGAGCAGCGCATTAAAAGTAACGATGGCCCGACCATGCTACTGCGCTGCTGGCGCGGTCAGGCCACCGCCTTATGTCGGCTGGCGCAACCGCAGGCTGCCCTGGAAAAAGTGAGCGCGGCGCTGGCGCTGGCGCAAAGCGAACACGCCACCGATGAACAAATCAAAATGCTGCGCATTTTTGCCGAACTGTATCGGCTCTATCCGCAACTCTATCCGCTGGCACCACCGCCGGGTGTGGCAGCGGCTGATGCCGAGCTACATTTTTTAATTCAGGCGCTGAAGTTGGCTGATACCATTGAGGGATATATCCTCCCCTCGGAATTACTCGATGAAGTCGCCAGTGCGTATGCCAAAAATGGCGATTTTCAAGCGGCGTTTGTGTATGAATTAAAAGCGGCCACTGCGCGCGACAACCAGGGCTTGGCCGACGCCAACAACCGCGCCATTGCCATGCAAGTGCGGCACGACACCGAACGCGCCCATGCCCAGGCCGATCATCATCGCCAATTGGCAGAAACCGAATCCAAACGCTCGCGCCTGCTGCAAGACGCCAGCGCCACCCTGGAAACCCTGGGTTTGATCGGGCGCGAAATTACCGCCAATTTAAAAGCCGAAGCGGTGTTTTTGGCGCTCTCACGCCATGTCAATAGTATGCTCGACGCCAGTTCCTTTGCCGTGTATTTATTGGAAGCGGATCAACATTATTTGAATGGCGTGTTTTGTATCGAAGGTGGGCAACAAGTACCGATGATGCGTGTTGTGCTCAATGACGCCACCTCGTTTGCCGCACGTTGTGCCCGCGAGCGCAAAGAAGTGTTTGTTGATAGCGAGCCGGAATTGGTCGTTTCCGAGGTGGTGCCCGGCACACTTGATACCATGAGCGTGTTATTTACCCCGTTAATGATCGGTGAGCGTTTGCTGGGCGTGATGTCGATTCAATCCTTACACAAACATGCTTATGGCGAGCGCGAACGCTCGATCTTTCGTACCCTGTGCGCCTATGGTGCGATTGCGCTTGACAACGCCGCCGCCTATGATCTGGCCGAGAGTGCGCGCCAGCATGCCGACCATGCCTTGAACGAATTGCGGCTGGCGCAAAGCAAGCTGGTGCAATCAGAAAAAATGGCCTCGCTCGGGCGGCTGGTAGCAGGCATTGCGCACGAGCTCAACACCCCGCTGGGTAATGGTTTAACCGCCATCAGCACGCTACGCGACCAACTGCACAACTTCCAAAAATCCTGCCTGGAAACCGGTATTAAACGCCATACCTTCGATTCTTTTATAGTCGATGTGGAGCGTGCCTCGGAACTGGTGCTGGGTAGTATTGAGCGCAGTGTGGCACTGGTGAACAGTTTCAAACGTCTGGCGGTGGAACAGGCCAGCGCGCGCCGCCAACCGTTTGCCATTGCCGAAGTCATTTCCTGCATACAAACCGAATTTAACCAGCGTTTGCAGGCTTTACCGGGCCGGACGTATCAATTAATTCTGGCGCTGCCCAATCCGATTCAACTCAACAGTTACCCGGAAGCCTTGATCGAAGTATTGACCCGCTTGCTCGATAACGCCATCGTCCATGGTTTTGAAGGGCGCGAGAGTGGCACCATTCAAATACGCTGCAAGCAAGGCGGCAATGCCGGTTTGCGCATTCTGGTGCAAGATGATGGCAAAGGCATTGCCAAAGATGATTTGGCGCGCGTGTTTGACCCCTTCTTCACCACGCATTTTGGTCAGGGCAGCTCAGGGCTAGGGCTACATATCGCGCACAATACCGTCACGCGGGTGCTGGGCGGCACCCTCGCGGTGTTTAGCCAACCCGGTGCCGGCTGTGAATTTGAAATCGATTTGCCGCTGGTGGCACCAGATCAGGAACAGCATACTTAGCCGGTGGGCTGCTGCTCCTGCTCAATGTAGGCGCTAATCCAAGCACTAATCCAAGCGCCAATCCAAGCGCTAATCCAGCACATCCGGCTGCGCCAACTGGCGCGCCCACATTTGGCTGTACATGCCGCCTTGCGCCAGCAATTGGCCATGGGTGCCACGTTCCATGATTTTGCCTTGATCGAGTACCAGAATTTGATCGGCATCGGCAATGGTCGAGAGTCGATGCGCAATCACCAACGTGCTGCGGGTTTTGGCAATGGCTTTGAGTTCAGCCTGAATCGCTTGTTCGGCTTTGGAATCGAGTGCCGAGGTGGCTTCATCAAAAATCAAAATCGCCGGATTTTTCAGCAAGGTGCGCGCAATCGCTACCCTTTGTTTTTCTCCGCCGGAGAGTTTTAAACCGCGCTCACCGACCATGGTTTGATAGCCGTCCGGCAAGCTGTTGATAAAATCGTGGATCGAGGCCGCTTGCGCCACCTCCACAATTTCCTGATGACTGGCACCGGGCCGACCATAGGCAATATTGTATTCAATGGTATCGTTGAAGAGCACGGTATCTTGCGGCACAATACCGATGGCCTGGCGTAGGGACTGCTGCGTGATCTGGCGAATGTCTTGCCCATCGATCAAAATCGCACCGCCATTGACATCATAAAAGCGAAACAACAGGCGGCTCAGTGTTGATTTACCCGAGCCACTATGCCCCACCACCGCCGTGGTGCTGCCGGGGGCGATGGTGAAATCGACATCAAATAAAATTTGTCGTTTGCTTTCATACGAAAACGTCACCTGTTTAAATTCAACTTGCGCGCCCTGCAAGGCCAGCGGCTGGGCATTGGGGCTATCGGCCACTTCGCGCGCCTGATCCATCAGCGAAAACAGCTTTTCCATATCCGCCAGGCTTTGTTTGATTTCGCGGTAAATCACGCCTAAAAAATTGAGGGGAATATACAGTTGGATCATGAAGGTATTCACCAGCACCAAATCACCCAGCGTCATTTTGCCATCCATCACGCCCTGGGTGGCGCGCCACAGCATCAGGGTGACCGCCGCTGCAATAATCAGCGATTGCCCGGTATTCAAGAACGCCAGCGACGATTGCGACTTTACCGCCGCGCTTTCGAAACTTTGCAAACCCTGGTCGTAACGCTGGGCTTCGTAGTCTTCATTGCCAAAATATTTCACGGTTTCATAATTGAGCAAAGAATCAATCGCCTTGGTATGGGCTTTGGAGTCGAGATCATTCATGGTGCGGCGAAAATGCGTGCGCCAATCGGTGACGGTAATGGTGAAGACGATATAGCTGATCAAGGCCAGCACCGTGATCACGGCAAACCAGATATCGTAATTAATTATCAAATAACTCAAGACCAAGACGATTTCGATTAAAGTCGGGGCGATATTGAACAACGTGAAGGAAATTAAGGAATTAATGCCGCGCGTACCGCGTTCGATATCCCGCGTCATGCCACCAGTTTGGCGGTTTAAATGAAAACGTAGCGATAAAGCATGCAAATGGCGAAATACGCGCAAGGCGATGGTACGCACCGCGCGTTGCGTGACTTTGGCAAAAATGAATTCGCGCAATTCGGTAAACACCGAGGTCAGCAGACGCAAGACACCGTAAGCCAGTAAAATTCCGAGTGGCAACACCCACAACACTTTGGGTTGATTGGCTTGCAGATTCATGGTATCGATTAATTGCTTTAATACTAAGGGCACGCCGACATTGGCCAATTTGGCCCCCAGCAAAAACAGCAAGGCCAAAATCACGCGCCATTTATAGACCCAAAGAAACGGGAAAAGTGTTTTTAGCGTTGCCCAATCGTTGCGCGGTAGGGTAGAATCGCTCGGTGGCGGGGAATCGATGGGGGAATGTCGGCGCATGGTGAGTCAATTCAGAAAAAAGTAGCCAGGATCAATAGAAGTCCCATCTTACCATGGTGGCCTTTCAGCAAAAAAACAAGATGCGTTCAAGATGCGTTCAAGGTGAGTTCAAGATGAATAAAGCAGAAAATGTACCCGCACCGTTAGGTTTACCCTTGGGCCGCATGCCGGAATTACGCGTCATGCCCGGCCCGGCCGATGCCAATGTGTATGGCGACGTATTTGGTGGCTGGATTATGGCGCAAGTCGATATCGCTGGCTCCATGCCCGCCACCCGGCGCGCCAATGGGCGGGTGGCGACGATTGCGGTCAATGCCTTCCTGTTCAAACATCCGGCTTTTATTGGTGATTTGCTCTCGTTTTATGCCGAAGTGGTCAAAGTGGGCACCACCTCCATCACGGTATATGTTGAAGTGTATGCCGAGCGCAATCGCTTGCAGGCGGATGTGGTCAAAGTTACGGAAGCCACCTTGACCTATGTGGCCACGGGCGCAGACCGCCGCCCACGTCCCTTGCCGCCGATAGAGTCGCTGATCGCCCCCAAAACCAGTTAAACCCCAGTTTCCGGATTACACAATGTCCGCACCAAGACGCGTATTTTTACAACAGTTGCTGCAACTATCGGCCACGGTGGCGTGGGCCACTGCGGCCAATGCTGCCAATGCAGGTAATGGCAGCAACCCCGGCAATGCGCGCAACCCCGGCAACGCCAATCGGCCCAAACTGGCCTACCCGTTTTTGCTGGGTGTGGCGTCGGGTTCGCCCTTGCCAACGGGTGTGGTCATTTGGACGCGGCTACTGGCCGAGCTTGGCACCAACACCTTGCAGGCGGCACCGTTGCCTGCGCTCAGTTTTAATGTGGGGTGGGAAGTGGCGAGCGATGAAGCCTTTCGCAACGTGGTGGCGCGCGGTAGCGCAGCAGCCTTGCCGGAGTTGGCGCATAGCGTGCATGTGGATGTGAGCGGTTTGCGCCCCGGCACTTGGTATTGGTATCGGTTTATGTTGGATGATGCCGTCAGCCCGGTGGGCCGCACCCGCACCGCGCCTGCGCTGGATGCGGTTAATCCGCGCTTGAAGCTGGCGGTGGCCTCGTGCCAGCATTGGGAATTTGGTGCCTATGGCGCGCACCGCCAAATTGCCAGGCAAGCGCCGGATTTGGTGGCGTTTTTGGGCGATTATATTTACGAGTGGGGGCCATACCACACGCGCCACCCCGAGCAAGTGCAGCGCAGTGATGAAAGCT
>CAMBDR010000289.1 GCA_945864765.1 Janthinobacterium lividum
TCATGGCTCTCAATGGAGATATTGGGCGATTTCTCTTGGGCCAATGTTTTTCTCTCGGATTGGGAGGAAGATGTTTTAATTCATAATCTGGTCACCCTGCTGGAGGACACGGCACCGATTACCGAAATTGTTGAAGTTTTCAAGACAGAGTCAGACCAAGACGCCACCAGCACTGCACTGGCACTACTGGGCCAGCACCATACACGCTTGCCTGGCGCAAACACTTGCTGGAAATTACTCCAATCGTGCGGCAGCGAACCATCGCCACTCACCAGCCGTACCCTGGCCCTGGCAGCAGTGGCAACCGTATTTGAGCGCAAAACTCTGGATACCGATAACGCCACACTGGCACAATTAACCGCCTGGTTGGCGCTTGATTTCAAAAACAATCCTCATTATGCCGCACTGACACAACAAATTAGCCACTTCCCCAAATCAGAGATCATTACTACCGTTTTAATCCAATTTGATCATACTGAGGACAATAGCGCGGGCCGCATGACCCTGCTACGTTTTATGGGGGAACTGGGCTGGCCCGAATTCATCCCGCAGCTACTCACCATACTGACCCGGAATGACGACAATAATGACAATGGGGATGCCGATGAATTTGCCGATGAATTTGCCGATGAATTTGCCGATGAATTTGCCGACGAATTTGCCGACGAAGATGAGGATTTGTTTGATGATAGCAATGATTGGCTTTACCACGCAGCCATCGACGCACTCACTAAAATTACCGATGCGGGTAGTGTCTTGATTCAAGCTTGGGAGAAACTGGACCACAGTCAGCAAAAGTTGGCTTGCTATGTGTTCCAATACAGTAAGGCCGCTGACATTGTCCCATTTTTGCTGACCCACATGGAAACCATGATACGCAAAGATAACGATCTGTGGTACGAACTGACGCTGATGAATCCCGACTTACGCCTGCTGGAACAGCTCAAAACCTTCTTACCCAAGAACAACTTAATGGTGGAACACTGTTTCTACTGTGCCTGCCGTTTGTTAAACATTGCCCACCCCAGGCTAAAGGAAATACAACATACTTTTTCAGCCCGATTTAGAACGGAGGCTTGGTTCAAACATCTGAGCGAAACAAGCCACTTGACATCCAATCACG
The DNA here is from genome assembly GCA_945864765.1 of Janthinobacterium lividum. Classification (GTDB taxonomy): domain Bacteria; phylum Pseudomonadota; class Gammaproteobacteria; order Burkholderiales; family Burkholderiaceae_D; genus CAMBDR01. The sequence continues at coordinate 1,124 of CAMBDR010000289.1, forward strand.
ATCAGCCACGGCCCCTGTTGCCTTGGGAAGAACCGATAGATGTAGTAAGCCGCCCGACACAGGTGATTAATGAAAGCAAAATTGGCAGAAACGACCCATGCCCTTGCGGCAGTGGGAAGAAGTATAAAAAATGTTGCATGCCATAACAGCCCAAAAACCGACCAAACAGCAACGCCAGAGAAATCAGCAGAGAATTCACCAGCACTTTCAGAACCAGCGTAGTGAATGTCCCATGCATCACGGGACAGCATCGCTGGGCTATGAAGTGCGGGTAGAAGACGCGACCAACCATGGCCGTATCGATATGGCGGTGATTTTACCGGAAAACATTTATCTGTTTGAATTCAAGGTGGTCGAACTGCTGCCGGAAGGCAAGGCTTTGCGCCAGTTGCAAGACAAAGCCTATGCCGATAAATACCGCAGCCGCAACTTACCGATTCATTTGATCGGGGTCGAGTTCTCACGCGAGGCACGCAATGTGGTGGGATTTGAGGTCGCGTGAAACGGTCGCATGAAATAGTCGAGTGAAACAGTCGCTTGAAACGCTCGCACGTAGTCAATGACATCCCGGCCCTAAGGCTTTTGCCCACCCTTTGAAGCCTGGGCACCCGCTTTTTGCAAAAGCTCAATCACCTCCGGCACCTTCTGCCGGATCGCAATATCCATCGCATTATCATTAGACTGTTGGCCCACTTGCCTGAAATCGGCTTGGTGCGCCAGTAATAACTGCACCATCGGCGCTCTGCCAAAAAATACCGCCCAATTGAGCGCATGATCCTGATGGACATCCGGCAAATTCACGTTCGCCCCATGCGCCAACAGCATTTGGGCGATCTCTACCTTGCCATCGCGCGTGCTTTCCATCAAGGCCGAGGTGTGGTAGCGGTTCTGGCTCTGTTGATCGACCCTGGCTTTGGCCTTGAGCAATTGCGCCACCATCGCCACTTCACTCCAACTGGCCGCCAGATTTAAAGGATAGTGCCCCGAACGATTGCTTTGATTCGGATCGATCTTCTGCCGCAATGAATGATGTTCTGGCTGGCGTAATAAACGCGCCACCAATTTGGCATCCCCATTTACGATGGCCAGATTCAACAGCAAACCACCCGCTTCTTTGGAAAGCCGGGGTAGCGCCGTACTGCCCCCATCCAGCAGCCGTGCCAATGCCAGGCGGCTGCCTTTGGATACCGATTGTTCCAGCAAATGACGCAGCGCAATTTGCATGAACAGGCGATTACGGTTTTCCATGGCCGCATCAAGCGTATTGTAGTTGTCGCTGCCTGTTTGCCCAATATCGGCCTGATGGCGCAATAACAGGCGGGTGAGCTGGCCATCTTTGTATTCGGCCAAAGCACAGGCATACAAGGCGCTCACCCCTGCCGCATCCGCTTGCCCCACGCTGGCACCTTGCTGCACTAACCACAGCAAGCTTTTGGGGGCATTGTTTTGTGCCGCCAATACCAGCGGCACCACGCCATCACGTCCATTCAATGGCAAATCAGCTTCGGCCAGGGTTTGGCTGAGCAGGGCGATATTGTCTTGCTTGAAGCTGCTGTTCAGTTTGGCCACTACCTCCGCCGGGATTGGATTGCCCGCCCATGTCGATGCGGTAGCGCAGAACAAAGCCAGCCCAACCAGCAGGTTTTTGATGAATTGCAGCTCCATTATCGATTTCATCATTTTTCCATTCATCCGGTTAATCATCCTGTTCCTGCCAACATCAAGCTAATATAGACCAATCGACGCCATGTTTCAAACAAAAATAGTTTTGAATAGGGCAGACTCTCGCCAGTTCCCCAGCCACCTGATGGCATTACCCTGCTGCGGCAAAAGGCGAGGCTAAAAAACGACTGATTTGATGTCGAACAAAAAGAGTGATTGAAAAATTTCATCAAACGCTGTGATACGCAAATGTAAATCCAGAATCTGCTAAAATTATCTTCCGCATACCACCAAGAACGCATAATGAACATCACCACTACCCCAATCACCGTCACGCCGAATTTTTCACCCGACTTTCCCACCCCGGCACTGACCCGCGCCGCCACCTTGCTTGACGACCCTTTAATTTTCGACTGGGCAATGCGTTACTTCGAGCACCCATCCCGCACGCAAGATGAAAAACAAGGCCTCACTACGCTATGGTTCACGCCAAACCGAATGTCTGCTTTTTTTAAGGAGGGGGATACAAAAAAATTATTGCGCTTACTACAAGCCTTACCACCCGAGCATTTCTTGCCTTGGACCACCCAAGTCATTACCTGCTGGCAGGCCAATGCACTCGATCTTTGCCTGACTGCGGCCAAAACCTTAAGCCTGATAGATCCGATCCTGGCAGAGCAAACATTTAAAACCTGTCTGGATTCTGGCGCACAGCTCAGAGTTGAATTTTTTATGAGTATCGCTGCCAGTTTGCAATATTTACCCGCTGCCAGCCAAGTGCCTTTGCTGGAAAATATGTTGGCCTGTCCCAAACCCGAAAAAAACCAGCCGGGTGAAAAAATTTGGAACAAGTGGGCCAGCGATATTTACCGTGCTCTATTCAAGGTGGCATTACAAAACCAGCATGGGTCGCTACCTGAATTATTCCAGCTTGTACTAACTGAAATGCACGATCCTACCTTATCGGAAGATCAAGAATTGGAATTTGACACGATTCGATGGCTGGCAATGACCTTATTGGGCGATTACGCCTGGGCCAATTCGTTTCTGGCCGATTTTTATGGCATGAGCTTATTTCAGAATCTGGCCGACCTGCTGGAGGAGGCGGCCCCGGTCGTCGAAATGATTGAGATTTTTCAAATAGAGTCAAGCCATGAATCCGCCACCGCCGCACTGGCGCTACTGGGCAGCCACCATGCGCGCTTGCCTGCCACAAATACTTGCTGGCAGTTATTAAAAGGGTGTGACATTGAGCAATACCCACTCACCATCCGCACACTGGCCTTGGCAGCCGTAGCAACGGCATTTGAACGCAAAACCCTGGACACCCATGAGGCCACGCTAACGCAATTAACCACCTGGTTGGCGCTCGACATCGAAACCAATCATCATTATGCATCCCTGACCCAGCAAATTGGCCACTTTCCCAAAACAGACATTGTTACCGCCATCTGCACCCAATTTGAACAAACCGAGAAAAATAGCGCTGGTCGCATGAACCTGATTCGGTTTATCGGGGAACTGGGTTGGTTTGAATTTATCCCGTTGCTACTCAATACGCTGGCCCGGAATGAGGACAATCCTTGGGATGAGAATGAGGATTCGAATGAGGATGAGAATGAGGATTGGGATGAGGATTGGGATGAGGATGAGGATGAGAATGCCTGGCTTTACGACGCCGCCACGCTCGCACTCATCAACATTCCTGAGGCGGGTAGCGCCTTGATTCAGGCTTGGGATGCGCTCGACTTTAATCAGCAATGGTTGGGTACGCATGTGCTACTCAAACACAGCAATGCCGCCCACACGGTGTCATTTTTGCTCACCCACCTGGAAACCATGATGGACATGGGGAGCGATCTGTGGTTTGAGCTGACCCTGATGAACCCCGATGTCCATCTGCTGGGCCGGCTCAAAAACCTGCTACCCCAGCACAACTTAATGGTCGAACACTGTTTCTATTGTGCCTGCCGCTTGTTAAACATCACCCATCCCAAGCTGGGCACGATACGCGAAAAGGTTTCGGCCCGAATGCAAATGGAAGCCTTCATGAACCAATTGATCTCCAGATCGAATGACCTGCCAGCCGATCTGCCACCGTCCCTGTTGCCTTGGGATGATCCGATACAAGTGGTAAGCCGTGCGGCACCAGTGACACAAGTGATTAATGAAAACAAGACTGGCAGAAACGACCCATGCCCTTGTGGCAGTGGAAAGAAGTACAAAAAATGTTGCATGCAATAAATGATGGGGCGGCCGGCCGTCGGACGATGCGCCGAGGGCGGCTGCCCAATATAAGTCAGCCTACATCGCATACGATACCCAAATGCCAAGCCTGGATTGGATTGCTGGCCCATGTCGATGCCGTAGCGCAGAACAAAGCCAGCCAAACCAGCAGGTTTTTGATGAATTGCGTCGCCATTATTTGGCACTCACCGCACCCGCCGCCGGCCAAGTAGAATCACCCAGGCGTTTTAATTCCATCTCAAAAAATCGAATCGGTTCTTTGTTGGGGAAAATCTTGTCACCCACTTCTTTCCACACCCCGCCTTTAATCACGGTGGTGTAACGAATTATCATCGGCCCTGCCGGAATTTCCCAACTAAACCCGTCATCACTCGCCGTCACCACAAAGTCCCCCTTGTTGCCCTGGGCGTAGGAGCGCATCGAATAGGCATTGGTAGCAGGATCAAACGAAATTGTGGCAAAGGCATTAAAAGCGACCCGGCCATCGGCTTCGTAACCACGCCCTTCAATTACTTTCACCGCACCATCCAAAAACGGGCCGATTCGCTCGGTTTGGGTAATGACGTGCTTGTCACCATTGGCCAGGGTGGTGGTGGCCGGGCCACGCCAAACGCCATCCATAAACGCCAATTTTTGCAGCGCCTGTTGCTGGGCTGCGATCAACTTGGCGGCGTCTGGCCGCCCCTGTGCCATGGCCGCGCACGAGGCCGCCAACAACATCAGCAATACCATCGATTTTGATTTAGATCTTGATTTCATCATTTTCCCCTTCATTCGGTTAATAATCGTATTCCGACCAAGCGTCCCCGCCTAATCATTTTTAACAACCATTGCAGTTTGTACCTGCACAGGCAATTCAAAGTAAAAGCAACAGCCTTGGCCGTCGATGGATTCATAATCGATCTCGCCATGCATTTGGGTGATAATCGCTTTGGCAATGGCCAAGCCCAAACCTGATCCGTTGCGGTTTCGGGTGTTGGAACCGTCGGCCTGGGAAAAGCGCTGGAAAATGCGGCTTTTGAACCCGTCCGGTATGCCAGGCCCGCTATCCTGAACCAGGACTCTGACGCGATCCGCACTCGCCATGATGCAACTCACCTTAACCACGCCATCTT
>CAMBDR010000290.1 GCA_945864765.1 Janthinobacterium lividum
GGTGTATTCCGGCAATGCGGTGGTGCAATTGACGGCTGCCAATGTGAGCGACCCGGACGGTAACGCGGTGGAAGCGATGTGGACAGCGGACCAAAAAATCCTCTCCCACAATAGCAACCATACCCGTGCCCTGTCCTGGGACGTTAAAAATGTGTTGGGTCCTGTTTACACCGGGCAGATTTCACTGTCGGCCTTGTCCTCCAAGCCGTATCGGATTTTGATGCGCTTGAAAGACAACGGCAGCCCGGCCCGCATTACCGAAAAATCACTTTTGGTGGCGGTGAATGGTAGCGATGCCGATGGTGCGCTGACCAATTTCAACTTCACGTCCAATACCGTCAGCGGTTATGCACCATTGAAGGTCGATTTCACCATCGGCGGTTTGAGTGGCGACCAGCGTGCAGGCGTTGAAGATGCGTATCTTGATTTTGGAGATGTCAACTACTTCAATCAGTACAGCTTGTTCTGGACCAACTCTGCGATTACCCGGTCCAATACCTATCTGGCACCGGGCAAGTACAAGGCCTCGGCAGCGGTGAAAGACAATGATGGCGCATGGAATGTGAAGACCATCAATATCGAAGTATGGTAATTTGCCGAAATTTCCCCGCTTCCTTGTAAGTTTCAGGTAAATACCAGGTCACACCACTGCGCCCGTTGTTTGGGCGCAGTTTTTTTTATACCCGGCTGGCTGGTATGTGCCCAAATCAATATCCTGCGTTTTTTCCGTCAGAGCGTGTAAAATTCGCCGTGTTGGTGATTGACACATTTTGATTCAGGGAGACCCCTCATGGCTTTACAGTACCAGATTATTCCCGTTACCCCGTTTGCGCAAAACTGCACCTTGTTGTGGTGTGATGAAACCATGGAAGGCACGCTCATTGATGCGGGCGGCGATACGGCCAAGTTGCTGGCGGCGGTGACCAAGGCGGGCGTAAAAATCACCAAGCTGGTATTGACGCATGGTCATCTGGATCATGTGGGTGGGGTGGTGGAGTTGGCCAAGCATTTTGGCGTGGAAATTGAAGGGCCGCAAAAAGAAGAAACATTTTGGCTGGATGCCTTGCCGCAGCAATCGCAAATGTTTGGTTTTCCACCCGCCAAGGCGTTTCACCCGCAACGCTGGCTGGAGCCGGGCGACGTGGTCAAGGTGGGTAATTTAACTTTGGAAGTGCGCTATTGCCCCGGCCACACCCCCGGCCATGTGGTGTTTATTCATCACGCCAGCAAATTGGCGATTGTGGGTGATGTGCTGTTTAACGGCGGCATCGGCCGTTCCGACTTTCCGCGTGGCGACCATGCAACCTTGATCAAATCGATTCAAACCCAATTATTTACCTTACCGGACGACTACCGCTTTATTCCGGGGCATGGGCCGATGTCTAACATCGGTTGGGAGAAGCAGCATAATCCGTTTGTGGGTAAGTTTGGTTAGCAAGGGCATCATGAGGCCAGCATGTGGATGTTGCCATGTATGCCATGTATGCCTTGTTGCGGGATGAGTGGGCGGCGTTGCCAGTGTCGGTGTAAATTAGTCCGTAGATTTGGTGTGAGGATTTTCAATGCAATATGCGAATGCCCCGGTAATTGATCATAAAGGATTCATCATCCGCGCTATTTCACGTGCTGACATGGCAGATTGGCATGCGTATTTGTCCAAGGTTGAAGTCTATCAGCATACCAGTTGGAACCTGGCTTCGGCGGCAGATTTGCTGCCTTCGTTTGATGCGTTTGAATCTTCCCATGCGGACTCGGCCATTCGTTTTGCGGTTGCGGATGGTAAAACCAATCAACTGGTTGGCACGGTTGGCTTGCATACGGTTTCCAGCCTGAACCGCAGCGCTGAGCTTTCGTATGATTTCGCGCCCGAGGTTTGGGGCTGCGGTTTGGCAACGGCCTGTGCCAAGGCAAGCATTGCCTGGGCCATGCGGGAGTTACAGCTCAATCGGCTGCAGGCGACGGTGTTACCCGGCAATCTCGCTTCGATCAGGGTGATTGAGCGTTGTGGCATGCAAAGGGAAGGCACGCTGCGCAAGTTTCGCATGGTGCGCGGCACGCCGATGGATTTTTTTCTTTATTCAGTCACGCTGTAATAACGAGCTTATATAACGAGCTGATTGGCTCATGGGTTGCCGGGGTTTGATATGATGGTGTTCTGTGCCTGCCTTGTATGCAAATATTGTTGTAGTCCAACCATGGGGAAACCATTAAAATGAAATGCAAAAAGCAGCTTGGATCACCTGATTTTGCGCGGCGCAGTGCTGTGGTCAGTTGGGCCATCTTCATGTTGATGGCGAGTACTAACGCGGCTGCACAAAATCTTTCCAGCACATTTAAAAGTTCTGGTTTTATTATGTGGTTTATGATTATTCCATTTGTGCTGGCATGTTTATTATGCATTGGGTTGTGGCAAAATCCATTAAGTCGGCATCTTATATGGAAGAGCATACTGGCCTGGGTGGGGAGTTTACTATTCGCGTTCTTGCTGATTAACTCTGGCGATACGGGCGGCTTTGGGCTTCTCGCCTACATTTATATGGTCTTCAGCCCATGGATTGGCGTCATGGTTCTTTTCGCTTTGTTTATTGATTCCCGGCTGAAGAAAAAAAATGGCAGTGGCAAAGATCCGGTCCGCCAGGCTGTTAAAAGAAAATAGTCAATGAGTCTGCATAAATCGCATATTTGGGTACCCGTTGGCGTACCTGGGGCTGTTTGATTGTGATGGGTAAGGAAAAACAACAAAAAAATTTGAGAACGCCAAGGATTACCCCTCCTCTGGCAGCGTCATTCCCGCATGATTTTAGCGGGAATCCAGTGGCACTACTGCCGTAATCCAATTTTTGAAAGGTATATTATGCTGACAAAAGCGAGATATGTTTTAGCGGTAACGAACCTGCTGGCTTCAATTGATTTTTATGAGTCCAAACTGGGTTTTACTGTTACGGCAAAATTTGAGGGATGGGCTTTTTTGAGCCGGGATTCGATCACGCTGATGTTAGGTGAATGTAAAGATGAAGTCCCGGCGGCTTCAATTGGCGACCATTCTTATTTTGCTTACATCGACACCAGCGATGTCGATGGCCTGTTTTCTGAATTCAGCGAAAGAGGTGTTCAGTTCATTAAGCCGCCAACTGATGAACCGTGGCGGATGAGAGAGTTTGGGGTATTAACGCCGGATGGGCACAGAATGATGTTCGGCCAGGAGCTGGCGCGCTTGTCAATGACCAGCAAGATTTGATTCGGTTGGTTTTTGCCGATTTTTGCCCGGGCCTGATATGGTTGGGTTTTGTCCTTGTCTTGCCGCTGACCATGAATAACAACCCCGCCAATGGTGAATTTTTGCTGTACCAAACCGAGGATGCGCAATCCCGGATTCAGGTGCGTTTGATCGACGGCACGCTCTGGCTGACGCAAAAGCAATTGTCTTAATTGTATCAAGTCAGCGTCCCCACCATTAATCGGCATGTGCGAGTTATCTACGAAGATGGCGAACTTGATGCTAATCGAACTATTAGACAATCCGTAATAGTTGCCCCGGAAGGCAAGCGCAGCGTGGAGCGGCTGGTTGATCACTACAACCTGGAAGCCATTTTGCACGTCGGCTACCGGGTGCGCTCGCACCGTGGCGCGCAGTTTCGGCGCTGGGCCAGCGAGGCCTTGAAAAGCTATTTGGAGAAGGGCTTTTTGCTGGATGACGAGCGCTTCAAGGGCGGCAACGATGCTGGTTACTTTGAAGAGTTGCTGGGGCGCATACGCGATATCCGCAGCAGCGAAAAAGTGTTTTGGAAGAAAGTGCTCGACATCTACGCCACCAGTAACGATTACACCGCGGCTACCGATGCGGCGTGCCAGTTTTTTGCCACCGTGCAAAACAAGATGCATTGCCGCGAACGGTCACACCACCGCCGAACTGATTGCCTTGCGTGCGGATGCGAGCGCGCCGCACATGGGCTTGACCACGTGGGCGGGTGCAGGCAAGGGCGGCGCAATTCGCAAAGCGGATGTGGGCGTCGCCAAAAATTATTTGAATGAAGAAGAAATGGCGACGCTGAACCGCATCGTCAATGCCTACATTGAAATTGCCGAATTGCAGGCACAGGCGCGCAAGGCCATGACGATGGCCGATTGGGCCAAGCGGCTGGACGACTTCCTGCGTATGACCGAGCGCGACGTGCTCACGCACGCGGGCAAGGTGGCGGCAGAGGTGGCGCAGACCAAGGCGGAAGGGCAGTTTTTGTTGTTTCATGAGCAGCAGGGGCAAAGTGCCAGTCAGGTCGAGCGGGATTTTGAGTTGGCGATTGCGCCGCCGGTGAAGGTGCTGGCGCAGGGGCGTAAGGGGAAAAAATCTTAGTGGGCTTGATTTTTCTTGCAGGACAAGTACTATGGTGAGTATCTAAGCAAACTTGCCTACTACAGGCTACGCGACAACCCCAGTATCCAACTTTAATACAGATTGGCCTTCGTCATGAACCATGAGAAACAAATCAACAAGCACGGTTTGTCCCGCTACATACCAAGTGAAATCCGAAGGCAAGTGCGCAAGAGGTGTGGATTCGGGTGCATTGTTTGTGGCTGCCCAATCTATGAGTACGAGCATCTCGCGCCAACATTTTCTGAGGCAGTATCCCACGATCCCGCCAGAATCGTTCTTCTCTGTGGTTCATGTCACAACCGAGTCACGCGAGGTTTATGGTCAAAAGAAAAGATTACAAAACATGCCAGTCGGCCTTACTGTGTTGAGAGTGGTTTGATTTCCGATGCATTTGATGTAGGAAACCGCTTCCCTATCGTTCAGATTGGTTCTGCCAGATGGATTGACACGTCGGTTATTCTTCGCAACTTTGGTGAGTCAATCTTTCGAGTTGACGCACCTGAAGAAAATGGCGGCCCTTTTCGATTATCAGGGGTTTTTTGCGATGAAGAGGGCAAAGAGATATTTCGAATTGAACAGAATGAGTGGTATGGTAACACCGAGAACTGGGATATTGAGATTGTTGGCCGGAGATTGACAATTCGACGTGGCAAGGGGCAAATTTCATTGGTAATTCAGACTGAACCGCCGGATACACTTGTCATCGAGCAGATTAACATGCTTTATAAAGGGTGTGGCATAGTTGGTGGAAAGGACACGAAATTCGAGATTGCCATGCAGGGTGGTGCAAAAATTGAAGTCGGTGCTAGTGTCGCAGTGGCCGATTGCGCTTACGACATTACTGAGAAAGGAATTGCAGGAGCATGGCATGGCTCTACACAGAACATTAGCATTCAAGCTGGGGGCGGGATGAGCGTCACATTGCGGATTAATTGTGATGGTGATGAATGAAACCTAACGATCATAGTTAGGTCGTCATCGCGAAGCACGGCATAATCTGTTTTCAACGTGCAGGCAGTTCTTGGTCGTGTACGTAGTTTTCGCATATTGGCTATTTTTGTGGGTATTCGATCAGTGCCAATTATAAAGCAATACCCCATTGCCGCAGTACCGCTACCGATTGCGGCAAACCTTGTTTCAGCAATGTATCAAGATATTCCTGTACAGTTTTTGGTGGGTTCTTGAGTGAACGGCGATGATTCGCCGCTGCTTCAAGGACACGGGCCGGGTATAGATCAAGCAAGTCCAAGATGAAATCGTCGGGGTGCTGTGCGGTAAGGTTGTAGGGCGTCATCGCGGCGGCGGGGAAGTCTTTTAGATTGAATGTGACGATTAAACTCGCGCCAGAATGGATGGCGGCGGCGACCACATGGCGGTCATCCCGATCAGGTAGTTTGATCGATTCGATCAAATGTTCAAAGCCCGCAACCACGCAGTCTCGTACCGCATGATTCATGAGTGTACGGGTTTGTTCCAGCCGCGCCAAACTGAGATCGGGGCGGCTACGATGTACGTTGCGTATCCATTCGTCATGAATCATATTGCTCCAGCGCGCCCGGTACAGGTCGGTCATGGCCAGATGCATTAACAAATCGCGTAATGGGGCAGGATACAAAACACAGGCGTCATAGACGGCAGTAAAGTGCGAACCCATGCCGTTAATATCCCATATCCAATTCCTGCGCCTGCGCCGCCAATTCCGCCAACGCTTTACGCCGTTCACCATCAATGCTATTTTTGTAATCCATCACATCCTGATAGCGCACCCTGCGA
>CAMBDR010000291.1 GCA_945864765.1 Janthinobacterium lividum
GCGCCCTTTGCATCGGTAATGCTCATGTTAAACAGCGCGCCGCCTTCGTCCACGCCCAATATTTCGGGTATCACCCAGGCCGCCGCATTGACATCGGCTTCAAACACATCCACCGCGCCGATGCCGGCGGGAATGAACAAATCGGTGCGATGCGGCATCGAGGCGGCTCCGGCCACCATCACACTTTGCAATGCGGCGTCAACCACGGGCGGGTACAGGCAATAGTTGTGCGCATCCGCTGGTGCGGGTTTCAGTTCAACCAGGCTGCGTTGCTCGTCTGTCGCTGCACTGTTGACCATCCGGAAGGCCGGGCCGTAGTAAAAGCCTGCCTGTTCGTATTGCGCATAAAAGGATTGCGCGCTGAAGTGCTGTACCGACTTGCCGTTCGGTTGGCCAAGGTCAAGCCGGTGGAGGGGGGCGGCGGCGGGTGTGATGGCGGCAAGGCCGGTGGCATTGGTTTGCCAGGCATCGGTGTCGGCGGCGCGCGACTGCACCACGAAACGGAAAGTGCTGCCGCCTTCCACCGCTGTCAGATGCGTTTCCAGATGCGTTTCCAGATGCGCTACGCCACTGTGCGCAAAAACCAGGGCCTTTTCAAATTTTACCTCGCTGATGCGTAACGCGGTTTGAATCCCTTCATACTGTTGGGCATGCTTGCGGATGGTTTGGATGGCCTGCACAGCCAGTTCAACATAGCCCACGCCGGGAAACCAGACTTCATTGCCGAAGCGGCGATCGCGCAGATACTGCCAGGCGGGCCTGTTGAGGTCGATGCAGCATGAAAAGACAAACTTGTCGTTGTGCGCGTCGGGTAGTTTTACCGAATCGATCAGTGAATCCTTGGCACGCGCTTGCGGCATGAAAGGTGCATTGCTTGCCGGGCCGCCGACCTTGCTGCCAACATTGCCGCCGACATTGCCTTTGACGATGACTGCCGGGCGTTCCAGCCTTGCGTCGTGGGATTCAAAGCGCTCGACCCAATGCGAAGTGCTGGCAAACGGATAAGTTGGCAGGCTCATCCGGCGGTAGCGCCGCGCCGAAAACAGCGAGGCATAGTCAAGCTCGACCCCTTCCACGTAAAATTTTGCCAGGTCAGCCAACAAGGCCACGCTGTCGTTTTGGCGCTGCAATTGGGTGCCGTCCAAACTGGTGAGATAAGCGTCGATGCAGCGGCCACCACGTTCCTTGATCGATAATTGCAGTTGTTTCGGCTGCGCCGCCAAGGCCTCGACACAGCCGGAATAGACCGCGCTGCCGCCGTCCTTTTTCAGCCAGCCATGCAGTTTTGCCTGAAGGCCGTGGCGTGTGTCGGCCACGCAAGCCCAGCGCCAGTTAAAATGCTGCCGTCCTGTCATCAGCGTGAAACTCATATTGTCCAGCAAATCCTGCGCGCTCTCGCCGCCCACCGCGCCCACCGCGCCTACTGTATCGCACCACGTTGCCAGCCGGGCAACTTGCTGTTCCAGTTGTTCCGGGCTGCGCGCCGACAGCACAATCAGACAAGGCTGCGGGTGGCGTTGCTGCTTGTGCGTCCCGGCGCTTGTGCCCTGGGGCCATTGCGCTGGTGCTGCTTCCTCAATCACCATATGCACATTGGTGCCGCTAAAACCAAAGGAGCTGATGGCGGCGCAACGCAGCTTGCCGGCCGCCGTATGCCAGGCCTCCGTACTCCTGCAGATGTAAAACGGGCTGTTGGCATAGTCAATATTTTGATTTTCGGCCTGGTAATGCAGCGAAGCCGGGATTTGGCGGTGGCGCAATGATAAAAGAATCTTCAATACCCCTGCGATGCCAGCCGCGTGCGTTGCGTGGCCAATGTTGGTTTTGACCGAGCCGATGCCGCAATAGCCTTTTTTGGCGGTGTAGTGCGCAAAACTGCGTGTCAGTGCGGCAAACTCAATCGGGTCGCCCAATTGTGTACCCGTCCCATGCGCCTCAAGCATTTGAATATTTTCGGGATCAATTTGGAAGGTATCATACACATACCGCTCCAAACGCTCCTGTGAAACGGCACTGGGGGCAGTAATGCCGTTGCTGGCCCCGTCCTGGTTGGTGCCGCAACCTTTAATGACCCCCAATATCTGGTCGCCTGCGGCCTGGGCGTCAGCAAGGCGCTTCAAAACAACCAGACCCACCCCTTCGCCTGGCACAAAGCCATTGGCACGATGATCAAATGCATGGCACTTGCCCTGCGGTGACAGCATCCCGGCCCGGTTGCCGAAAACATAAAATGCGGGTGTGGACTGGACAAAAATGCCGCCGGCCAGGGCCATCTCGGTTTCATTCAACCACAGGCTTTGGCAGGCCTGATGAATTGCCATGAGCGAGCTGGAGCAAGCGGTATCGATGGCCACAGCCGGCCCCTGCAAATCAAGAAAGTAAGCGATGCGAGAGGCCAAAACCGCATTGCTATTGCCCCAAAACGCCTGCGCCGGTGGCTGCTGCGACGCATCACGCGGGATATTGTGCATAAACAGTTCGACATAATCACTGGCAGTGCAGCCAACGAATACCCCGCAGGATTTACCCAAAATCGATTGTCCGGCATAGCCCGCATCTTCCAGCACGTTCCATGCTTGCTGTAAAAACAGTCGCTGCTGCGGGTCCATGTAACGCGCCTCGCGTGCCGAAATATTGAAAAATTTGTGGTCAAACTGGTCAATGTCAGCAAGGAAGCCGCCACGGGTACACCAGGCCGGGCCGGGTGGCAGATACTTGGCCAGGTGGGCGGGCAAATCCCAGCGCTCGGCCTCGGTCACCATATCTTTGCCTTGCACCAAATTGTCCCAGAACTGCGCCAGATCGCGCGCGCCGGGGAAGCGCCCGCTCATGCCGATGATCGCAATGTCAGTTTGCCGTTGATTATTCGGTTGCACGGGTTGCACGGGTTGCACAGGCTGCACGGGTGGATTGGATGCGGAAAAATTCATGTCAATTCCGGTTTGCACTGGATTGGGCACTGGGTTGGGCGCTGGGTTGGCACTAAGCTGGGCACCAAATTGCTCAACAATGTGTTTGCTCAATTTTCGAATCGAGGTGTAGTCAAACAGGATGATGGGCTTGAGCTTGAGATTCAACTGGCGGTTTATCATCTCTACGAAAGCGATACCTGTGATGGAATTCAAGCCGTACTCGGCAAATGCCCCGTCCTTGTCGATGTCATCGGCAACCATATCGAGGCTTTCGGCCAGGCTGTTAGCCAGTTGTTGTTCGACCAGTTCCATCCGTTGTGCTGATTGTGCCGGAGGCGCTTCGTCGTTTGCTTCGTCGTTTGCTTCGGGTTGGTCGGGTGTATGGTCGTCGGCCTGGGCTTCGGCTTCCACCCAGTAACGCTTTTGCGCAAAGGGATAGGTCGGCAAGCTCATGCGGGTCGGTCTGGCCTGGTCCGGGTACAAACTGCGCCAGTTGATCTGCGCGCCCTCAACCCACAAGCTGGCGAGTTTGGCAAAATCCCCACGCCTGTATAACATTTCACAGGACGCATCAAACGCCTTGTTTTCCGCTGGATCAGTGGCTTCTTTGCTGGGCACTACCCGATTGCGGCATACACCGGCAATAGTTGGTGCCGTCGCGGATGGCGCACCGGACAGGCACTGCCTTAACTTGTCGATTAAGTCTTGCGGCGAGGCGGCTACAATCGCCAGTCGCGCTTCCATCGGCACTCTGCCCACCTGCAATGTATAGGCGAGCGATTGCCAACTGTCCTGGTGAAAACTGTTTTCCTCGACAAAACGGGCCAGCAGCGCAATGTATTGGTGCAGTCGCTCTTCGTTTTTTGCCGATAAAATCACCAACACCGGGCTGATTGCCGCATCCGCCTGCACGCTTTTTTCCGGCGCTAAATATTCTTCCATCACCAGATGCGCATTCACGCCACCAAAACCAAAGGAATTGACGCCCGCCCGCCTGGGCAGCGCCTTGCCGGCGGCGTCGGTTTGGGCCAGCCACGGTTGATTATGACCGACGATGTAAAAGGGGCTGTCGCCGAGTTTGATCTTTGGGTTTAATGGCTCGCTATTGAGCGTTTTCACCAATTTTTTGTGCTTCATTTGCAGCAATACCTTGATCACACTGGCGACCCCGGACGCAAGCTCCAGATGCCCGATATTGCTTTTCACCGAACCGATGCCGCAGCTTTGCCTGGCTGCCACGCTGCTGCCGATTTCCTTTGCGAATGAAGAAAAAGCGCGTTTCAAGCCGATGATTTCAATCGAGTCGCCCAGCGGTGTGCCAGTGCCGTGCGCTTCGATATAGCTGATGCTGGCAGGGTCAATGTTGGCATCGCGATAGGCCATGGACAACACCTTGGCTTGGGAAAATGGGCTGGGGGAAGTGAGCGAAGTGGCTTTTCCGCTGTGATTGACGGCACTGCCCTGAATCAGCGCATAAATGTGGTCGCCATCCTGCTGCGCTTTTGACAGAGGCTTGAGCATCAGCATGCCGATGCCTTCGCCACGCACAAAACCGTTTGCATTTTCGGAAAATGTTTTGCATGTGCCGTCTGCGCAGAGCATGCCCGCCTTGCCAAGGCCAATATGCCCATCCACCGTAAACATCAGATTCACGCCGCCAACCAGCGCCAACGAGCATTCGCCGCTGCGCAACAGCCTGACGGCGCGGTGGATTGCCACCAGCGAGCTGGAGCAGGCCGTTTCGATTGGCTCGCTGGGGCCATGCAGGTTGAACATATAGCTTATCCGGGCTGGTCCTATTGAGGGGATGAACGCCAGCGGTGTATATCCCTGCGGATTAAAATTCACCGAATTGATGGCAAGGTGGTAACCTACGGCAGCGGTGGCGATCAGTACCGCCGTATCGGTACCCGAAAGGTCGGTTGCAGCATACCCGGCATCTTCGATCACCTTCCATGCATGGGTCATGATCAGCCGCTGTTGCGGCTCCATGATTTTTGCTTCTTTGGGTGAAATGCCAAAAAAATGGGGATCAAACTGATCAAAGCAATCGATGGTGCCAGCCCATTTCGCCGGGGTCTTGTTTCGCTCTGAAAATGCGCCATAGTATTTCCGCCAATCCCAGCGCGATGCCGGTATTTCTGAAATGCTTAATTTACCCGCGACCAGATTGTCCCAAAATTCGGTGATATTTTCCGCATTTGGAAAATACCCGCTTACACCAATGATGGCAATCGGTTCCGGGCTGGCAGATTGACTCTCAGCTCGCCGCCGGGGTGGTTGTTTTTCTTGCCCGCCATGCAGCAGATGCTTGGCAAGCTGGTCGCCGTGCGCACCGACCAGAAAGTTGGCCAGTTCTGCTACGCCGGGATGACTCAGTATCTCCGATGGGGTAACGACTATGCCAAAATCTGAATACAGGCTGCGGCTGATTTGGCCGACATGCGTGGTATCTAATCCATAATCCAGAAACGTGTCATGGATATCAATATCATCGCTTTTTAGCCCCAGGATTGATGATATGACTAGTGTTATAGTTCGCTCTATTTTTATGCGTAAAACATTGGATTGTTCGACCATTTTCATTTTTCCTTAAAGCTGTGAAGCTGTTTTCATCATGAAAAGCGCTATCAGTGCAAATGTCGTCGCTTGGGTATTATATGATAAGGCCAGTTTGGTGAAAAAATTTTGCGAAAATTGAGCGGACTGATAACAACAGAAAATAGTCGAAAAAGCAGTCATGCGGCATGATTCATAAATTAGGGTCAGTCCTTGTCTTTTGCCATTCCATGGTTTATCATGAATCGAAAAACAGGTGAACCCATGACCCGACCATTACGCATTGAACTCCCGGACGCCATTTACCATGTGACCTCACGCGGTAATCGACGCGAAGCCATTTTCGTTGACGATGAAGATCGGCAGCGGTTTTTGCGCATTCTGGCGCAAACATTGGATCGTTTTCAAGCCGAGGTGGTCGCTTACTGCCTGATGGGCAATCACTATCATTTGGTTTTGCATACGCAGCAGCCCAATTTGTCGGCATTGATGCGGCGCTTTAACGGTATGGTTACGCAAAGTTACAATCGTCGCCACGGCAAAGTTGGCCATTTGTTTCAGGGGCGTTTTAAAGCCATTTTGGTTGATCAGGATGCTTATTTGCTGACACTGTGTCGCTATGTCGAACTCAATCCGGTACGCGCCGGAATGGTAACGCAGGCGAAAGATTGGC
>CAMBDR010000292.1 GCA_945864765.1 Janthinobacterium lividum
AATGCAGGCAGGTATTGCGCAAACTGGTGGTGGGGTAGGTGGCACCGTAGCATTTGTCGAAGCTATTATTGGTGGTGTAGATGTAATTGCGCAAAACCGCAATATCTTTCGAGCCATTGAGGTAGATTCCGTTGGCATAGGTGTCATACACGGTATTGCCGCTCACTTCGCCACCGGTAAAGCCGGCGATAATGCCTTCGCCCCAGCTTTCATGTACGAGATTATTGCGGATGATGACATTGCTGGATGCGGCATGCGTGCCATTGGCCCATTCGGGCACAATATTGAGCGTGCCAGCCCAGCCGCCATCGCTTAGCAAAGTCTTGATATACCAATTATTTTCATTTTCCAACACCACGTGGTGGATGTCATTATTTTCGATCAGCACATTATTGCCGTGGCCATAGATTGACGAGCCGTCGAAGTGGTGGATTTTATTGTTTTGAATTTTGAGATTGGTCATGCCCGAAAAGCTGATACCGGTGCCGCTAACATAAATCGGGCGGGTATTGCTGGAGTTGATTTGCCGATTGCTGACAGGCACGGTGCTCCATTGCAATTCACTATTCTTGAAAATCACATTGCGCAAGCCGTTCAGGTAGAGGATGCCGCTGGTGCTATTGACTGGTACATTATTGCCATCGATCAGGGTGCGGTTAGCGCCATCAAACGCCACGCAGCCGCTGCGAATGCCCAGCAACCGGGTGCCTTGGCTGCCGCTGCTGTAGGAGCTATCCATTCTGAAAATAACACTGCCGGAGATGGCCGGGTCTACCGTTACGGTCAGCATTTTGGCCGGGTCATAGCCGTCGCAAAAAGTGGGCGGTGAGGCGAGCTTGCCAGCTTCGGTGGCATTGAGTTCGACTTCGTAATGCCATTTATTCAGTGAGCCACTATTGGCTCCCACATTGTAGATGCCCGGTTTGATATAAATCTTGCCGCCCAACACCGACTTTTGCGCCGCTTTGCGTAGGGTTTGGTAAGGTGCGGCCGAGCTGCCGGTGCCAGTTGAGTCATTGCCTGCGCTTGAAACATAAAGCGTGGCGGGGGTGGTTTGCGCCAGGGCCGGGTTGATGAATGTGCTAAAGGTCAGGCTGGCCAAGCTGGCCAGACTGACCAGGATCGGGTATGCCAGTACAGTCTTTTTTGTCATTGCAAGGTCTCCTGTAAAGGCCCAAAGAATGGGCGGTTTTAATTATAATATTAGTGCTTTGTGGCAATGGTACTGGGGTTTCTGTGTAAATGCAAGGTTCGGAAACAATTGGAATCAATTAAATTGGCCTCGGTGAAAAAAGCCTTGCGCAGATCTTGACGGTCGGCAACCATAATCTTTGATCTGCATCAGCAGCACGGGCGCAACTTCGCGTATCATCTCGCCATAATGATTTTTTGCGGTTTTTCCCATGTGGCCTATTTTTTCCCGCTTTTTACCCGCACGCCCGGCCAGCCCCAGCCCCAGGCTGAGGTGTTTCCATTGCCAGCTCACCATGTCAGCCAGTCAAAGCGTTGAGGTCGATTTTGACGGCAGCCTGCGTCAGGTTTGTTGCCACGGTTGCGCCGCCGTGTTAAACACCGTGCAGCAAAATGGCATGCAGTTGCAATATTGGGCGGCGCGCCATGAGTGAAACCAAGCCGGCCAACCCGGCATTGCCCGTCAACTCATTACGGCAAGAACAACTGGTCATCGGCGGCATGCGCTGCGCCGCCTGCGCTCAATTGATCGAATATCGGCTACAACAACTGGCCGGCGTGCAGCGCATCCAAATCGATTTGATCCAGCAGCGCGCCCAACTGGCATGGCAGCCGCAGCAAACTTCCTTGCGCCAAATTATCGATGTCGTCAATCGTCTCGGCTACCGCGCACTGCCACTGGCAAGTAGCAGCAGTGCGGCGGATGCGGACAGGCAAGAATCCAAACAGGCCTTATGGCGTTTGTTCGTGGCCGGCTTTGCGATGATGCAAATCATGATGCTGGCCTTTCCCGCTTATTTGCAACCGGTGGCGCAAATCGATGGCGACCTCACGCCCGATATCGACCAATTGCTCAAATTGGCCAGCCTGCTGTTGAGCGTGCCGGTAATGATTTTTTCCGCCAAACCGTTTTTGCAACGCGCCTGGCATGATCTCGCCAATCGCCATATCGGCATGGATGTACCCATCGCCGCCGGCATACTTTCCACCTTTATTGCCAGCGTGTGGGCCACCTTTACCGCCGGCCCGGTGTATTACGATTCATTTGTGATGTTTGTGTTTTTGCTCTTGGCGGTGCGCTGGTTGGAGGCGCGCGTGCAGTTGCAAAGCAGCGCGGCCATGCGAGAATTGACCACGCTGGTGCCATTGCAGGCAGAACGCTACCGCAATTATCCGCACAGCCCGGAAATTGATTTGATCGAGGCTAGCCAGGTGCAAGTGGGCGACATCTTGCGGGTGCGCCCCGGTAGCGCCATCGCCGTTGATGGCGAAGTGGTGCAAGGCGATAGCGAAGTGGATGAAGCGATGATGACCGGCGAGGCGCAAGCGGTGCGTAAAAGCGTGGGCGCTGCCGTGCTGGCCGGGGCCATGAATTTGAATGCGCAGTTGGTGATTCGCGCCCGGCAAGTCGGCAGCGCCACTCAATTTGCCAACCTGCTCAATCTGATGCAAAGCGCAGCCCAACATAAACCGCGCTGGGCGCAAATGGCCGAGCGTTGGGCCAGCAAAATCCTGGCGGCGATTTTGCTGTTGGCCTTATTGGCCTTTGGGCTTTGGTATCGGATCGAGCCTGCGCGCGCCTGGCAAATTGCGATTAGCGTGATGGTGGTTACTTGCCCTTGCGCGCTGTCGCTGGCGACCCCGGGCGTGATGGCCGCGCTATTGGGCCGGCTGGCCAAAAATGGCGTGTTGGTCGTGCGCGGCGAAGCGGTTGAAACGCTGGCGCGCGCCAGCCATTTTGTGTTTGATAAAACCGGCACCTTGACCAGCGGACAATTGCAAGTGATTGATAGCAAGCTGGCGACCGATTTCAACCTCGCACCAAGTCAGATTCTGGCTTGCGCGCAGGGTTTGGCCTCGGCTTCCTTGCATCCGGCAGCGCAAGCATTGGCGCAGTTCTTACGTGGCCAGGCAAGCGCCAATTCGAGCCAATTGGGCGATTTGTGCGAATTGAGTGAATTGAGTGAAACACCGGGCAGCGGCATCAGCGCGCAATGGCAGGGGCAGACATATCGACTCGGCGCACCCGCCTGGGTGGCACAATTGTACAGCCACACATTGTCCACGCTGCCCACAGCGCCACCCGACAGCACGCTGGTGTGCTTGGGGCATGAGCAAGGCATGCTGGCATGGTTTGCGCTGCAAGACACGGTGCGGCCCGACGCCGCTGCCTTGATTGCGTACTTACAAGCTTTGGGTAAAACCGTCTGCATCCTCTCGGGTGACCGCGCTGGCGTGGTGGCGCAATTGGCCGCGCAGGTCGGCATCCGCGACGCACGCGCGGGCTTAAGCCCCGAGCAAAAATATCAGGCGGTGCAGCAATTACAACAGCAAGGTGCCATCGTGGCCATGGTGGGTGACGGGATGAATGACGGCCCCGTGTTATCCCTGGCCGATGTCGCCATTGCCATGGGCCAGGGCGCACCGATTTCGCAAGCACGCAGTGATGTGGTGCTGGTATCGAGCCGTTTAGTGGATTTACAACAGGCGCACCAATTGAGCCGCTTTGCTTGCCATCTGATCCGCCAGAATCTGGCCTGGGCTTTGCTCTATAATTTATTGGCGATACCCGCTGCCATGGTCGGTATACTCAGTCCGTGGCAGGCAGCACTGGGCATGTCGCTCAGTTCTTTGTTGGTGGTCATGAATGCGCTACGTTTATTGAGGGTGAAATGAATGGATATACTTTTTTTACTGATTCCCCTCTCCCTGGTTCTGGTATTTGCCATTGCCGCCTTGTTTTGGTGGGCCTTGCAACATCGTCAATTTGACGATTTGGAACAACAAGGCGCAAGAATTTTGGATGACGATGATTAAGAATGGTTTGATTTGCGTCGATAAAAAAGGCGTACAATTTAAAAATTGCACAAGGAGCCGGGCCGCGAGCCGGGCCACGAATTTGGTTCATTCATATCCTGGAACATGATATTGGCTTGAATGATTTGATGTATATCGAAAATTCAAGCTTTGATGAAGAAAACTGGTGGTTATAGCCAGTTTCGGAGGAGGGGCACCATGAAAGTCGATCAAAGTAAGGCCTTGGTCAGTAATTTGGCCAGTCATCCACGCAAAACCACCCCGGTGAACCGTGGGCGGCAGCGCTCCCGCAGCAAGCCGGTCAATTGGCAGCGGGTTGACCACATCTTTCAGCGCAGTTGTTTGGCCGCCATGTTGGCCAGTTGTTTTGATATGGCCTATGCCAACCCGACCAAGCCACAAGTAGTAAGTGGACAAGTCAGTTTCGCTAATCAAGGCAATGTGCTCACGGTGACCAATAGCCCGAACGCGATTATCAATTGGCAAAACTTCTCCATCAATCCGGGTGAAATGACCCGCTTCCTGCAGCAAAATTCCGACAGCAGCGTGTTAAACCGCATCATTGGCCAAAATCCAACACAAATTTTGGGTGCTTTGCAATCGAACGGCAAAGTATTTTTGATCAACCCGAACGGGATTTTGTTTGGTGCCGGCGCGCAAGTGGATGTGAATGGCTTGGTGGCGTCGAGTTTGAATATCACCAATGCCGATTTTTTATCCGGCAAGCTGACCTTCAACGGTAGCGCCAATGCGGGCAATGTCAAAAATCAGGGCAGCATTAGCACGCCCGGCGGCGGTAAGGTATTTTTGCTGGCCCCGAATGTGGAAAACAGCGGCATCATCACCTCACCCAAAGGCGAAGTCATCCTCGCCGCCGGGCATAGCGTGCATTTGGTCGATTCGGCCAACCCCGAGGTGCAAGTGCTGTTGTCGGCCCCTGAAAATCAAGCGCTCAATTTGGGGCAGGTGGTCAGCCAGGCCGGTAAAATCGGCATTTATGGGGCCTTGGTCAAGCAACGCGGCACCCTGAATGCGAATAGTGCCGTGGTGGGGGAAAACGGCAAAATCACCCTCAAAGCCAGCTACGATACCTTGCTCGAAGCCGGTAGCCGCACCATGGCCGATGGCGCGGGGCAGGGTGGCGAAATACAAGTTTTGGGCAAACGCGTGGCCTTGCTGGATGATGCGCAAATCAGTGCCAGTGGCATTCATGGCGGCGGCACGGTGTTGGTGGGTGGTGACTATCAGGGTAAAAATCCGGCGCTTTTCAATGCCGATTACGCTTATGTCAGCCCCTTGGCCAGTATCAAAGCCAATGCCAGCGGCCAAGGGGACGGCGGCAAAGTGGTGTTGTGGGCCGATCAGCAAACCCAATTTTATGGCAGCATTCAGGCGCGGGGCGCGGGCTTGAATGGCAATGGCGGTTTGGTTGAAACTTCGGGCAAGCAAGCTTTGGTGGCGGCGGGTAAGGTGGATGCGGCTGGCGCAGCGGGTAAAAACGGCCATTGGCTGCTCGACCCCTCCGATGTGATTCTGGTGCATGGAAGCGCGGGGGGCCTGACGGGCGGCGTGTTCGATCCGAGCGTGCCCTCTGAGATTGGTGATACCCAAATCAATACTGCATTGGCTGGCGGCACCGATGTGACGATCCAGACCAGCGGCGGCACCGGCGGTATCGGCTTGATCACCATCAATGGCAGCGACGACCCCAATGGGGCGGTGAATATCGTCAATCGCGGCGGTGGTCCGCGCGGCTTGACGCTGACCACCAGCGGCGCGATTAATCTGCATGCCGGGGCCAGCATCGCAGGCCAAAGCGGCGACCTGCTGAATGTGACCTTGAACGCGGGCAGCGGCATTACGCTGGCGGGTAGTATCGACAATATGGGCGGCACCACCGCGCTCAATGGTGATACCACCTTGAGCGGCAGCATTGCCAATGGCAGCGTCACGGCCAGCGGCACCATTACCAGCGTTGATGGCACGCTCAATGCCGTCACCGTGAGCGGCAACCTAAACACCAACGGTACTATTTTCGCCACGAATGGCTTGACCCTGGAGGATGGCAGTGTCTTGAATTTGAATGCCAGCCAACTCAACATAAGCGGCAGCGCAACCCAGCATATTGCCACCA
>CAMBDR010000293.1 GCA_945864765.1 Janthinobacterium lividum
CACTAATCGTGGTCTCGCCCAGGGTAATTTTCAGGTCGCGGTAGCGTTCGGCAATAACTTGCATTTTAGCCTGCGCGATACGGCTATCGGCCTCGCGCATCAAGAGGCAAAATTCTTCCCCGCCATAACGACACAACATATCGCTGGTACGTAACTGACTCTCTACCAAACGGGAAAATTGAATCAAGACCTCATCACCAAACGCATGGCCCCAGGTATCATTGACGCGCTTGAAGAAATCCAGATCCAGAATCACCACCGACAACACCGATTTACCCATCGATTCATGCAGCACCGCATTGAGGCAGGTTTCGAAATGGCGACGGTTATATAAGCCCGTCAAATGGTCCCGAATCACTTGCTCTTTGAGCGCTTGCTGCAAGGAATTGACATGATGAATTTGATACGACAACTCCTTGTTCAGGCTGGATAATTTTTGATTTTCTGCCTCCCGCGCCGCTTGCGATTCCAGCGCCTTGTCGCGCTCTTCCTTGATGTTTTTCATCTCTTTTTCAAGGTGTCGCATCATGATGCGCGAATCGCGTGCCGACTTGCTGCGCTCTTCAAATTGCACCTGATATTGTTGCAGGTAAGAATAAGCGCTTTTCCATTCGCCGACCCAGGCATTGACATCAGCCAGACCCTTGATAATTTGCTGCTGGTAAAATGGGTTTCTTGTAAAACTCAGTAATTCAAAGGCCTGCTGAAACGACTGCAGCGCTTCTTGCGCCTGCTCTTGTGCCATGGCCATCATGCCGCGCACCAACCAGGCATGCATTTGTTCTTCATGGTCTTCGCACTCAATGGCCAGCTGCTGCGCCTGCGCCAGCCAGGTTTGTGCCGATGGATAGTCTTTCAGCAGCAAATACGCATGCGCGGCCAGACAAAAAATGAAGGCGCGTTCGCCCAAATCGGCATTTTCATCTTCAAACAGCGGCTGCAAAATATCCAGCGCATTGCCTGCCTTGGCCGTGGCCAACAAACACATTGCCAGATTGGCCGATACCAGCGGCCGTAAATGATGCACATTGTATTGCCGGATAATTTCCAGGGCTTCCTGCAGCAAGGGAATGGCGTCTTCATCGTTGCCCAAATCATGCTGGCATGATGCCAGATTGGAGAGGCTATTGACCCGATGCGATGGTGTGCCAAAGCGCTCGGCCATATCCACGGCCAGCAAAAAATGGCGTGGGGCCAAGTGATTTTCACCGCGATTGATAGCATCAATACCAGCCCGGTTATAGAGCGAAAATTTGAACAGGGAATCAGGGATCATACTGGCCAGATTGTGCGCAGTAGCAAAGTATTTGCCCGATTCGACAAAATTTGCGCGGCGACAATAAATGGTGCCCATACACACGTTGGCCGCCATTTGTCCTTCAATATCTCCCAGCAGACGAAAGCGCTCGACCAAAGGCAGGCAAATTTTTTCTGCCTCGTCAATCTCCCCCAAATACACCATCAAAGTAAGTTGATTGATTTGGGCATACGCCAAGCCGCGCCCATAGCTTTGCGCTTGCGCCGCTTCCAGCACCATTTGATTCAGGCGTTTGGCTTCATTCCGGTCGGACATTAACAGCGACAAGCACTGCAGGTTAAGGCGATCCATTTCGGGGCGATCCAACAAATCAATTTCTGACACAGGCAACACTCCCTATTCAGCAGCCAAACCCGCAGGTGGATAATAAAAAATAGCGCAAAATAAAACATCAAAACCCGGCTTTACCACATGATAGCGAGAAAGCGCGTCCGAACTCAACTTATTCCCGTGCAGAAGACGAAAATACAGCGCACAAGCACACTTCTCTGCATCAATTCGCTACAATGACAGCCTTGCCTAACCTGATTATGCCATTTCCATGAACCGCCCGCCCCCAACCGTATTGTTCCAGCCAAAGGTATTGGCCATCAGCCTGATGGTCATCTGTCCAATCATCTGTACATCGGCCGCAGCCCAGGAATCTGACCCGGTTTTGTATCTTGCAGGCGATATTGCTGATTGCCGCGAAACACCCGCGCCGCAAAGTGCCGCCGCCAAAACGGCGAAAATCATCACCGAAAGGCTCAAACAAAACCCTCAGGCAAAAGTCATTACCTTGGGCGACAACACCTATCCCAACGGCGAATTGAAAGAATTTAATGATTGCTACGCCCCCACCTGGGGTGCATTCCGTCAGCAAACCCACCCCAGCCCCGGCAACCATGAATACCGCACCCCGGACGCCGGCGGCTATTTCCAGTATTTTGCCGAACGCGCCGGGCCGGAACAACGCGGTTACTACCGCTGGCAATTCGGGAAATGGCGAATTTTCTCACTCCACAGCTATTTGAAAGCACCAGAAAAACAGGCCGCGCAACTGGCCTGGCTAAAAAAAGAGTTGGCCAGTACCCCCGCTGGCTGCACGCTCGCCTACTGGCATCACCCACTATTTAGTTCCGGTGGCCATGGCAATAACAACCATATGCGCGAAATTTGGGATGTGTTGCAGGCAGCCAAGGCCGATTTGATACTCAGCGGACACGATCATGATTACGAACGCTTTGCCCCGCAAGACGGGCAAGGCATTGCCAACAAAAATGGTATGCGCGAATTTGTGGTCGGCACCGGCGGCACCCCGCTCACGCCTTTTTTGGTCAAAAAACCCAATAGCGAAGCGGCCGATAACAGCAGCCACGGCGTATTGCAACTGGTGTTGCGTGAACACAGCTATGAGTGGGCTTTTTTATCGGTGGAGCCGGGCGGATTTTCCGACAAAGGTAGCGCAATATGCCATTAATGCCATAGAATTAGCCACTGAGTTGGTTCGACTTACGAATTGTTTCTTATTTTTTACCCAGGAGTATTTTCATGAAAAACAGCGTTCATTTCATTTTGCAAGGCAAGGGTGGCATAGGCAAGACCTTTGTTTCCACTCTGCTGGCGCAATGGATGAAAAAACAAGATGATATTCCCCTGCGCTGCTACGATACCGATCAGGAAAACGCCACCTTTTCACGCTACAAAGGTCTGGATGCCAAACACGTCCCGGTCATGACCGATAGCCGCACCATCGAACCCAAACGCTTTGATGCCTTGATCATTGATATTTTGGAGAGCGAAGGTAATTGCGTGATCGATAACGGTGCCAATACCTTTTCCCCATTGATGGCCTATTTGCTGGAAAATGATGTATTTTCGCTGCTACTCGATTCTGAGCGCAAAGTGTATATTCACACCATTGTGGGCGGCGGCGATACCTTGCACGATACCGCTTCCGGCTTTGTTTCAACCGCCAAGGCCACCAAAGTCCCGCTGGTGCTGTGGGAAAACCAGCATTTTGGTTTGTTGCAAGCGGCATCAGGCAAGCAATTTATTGAATCGCAATCGTATAACGACCATGCCAGCCGGGTCAAAGGGCGCGTGGTACTGACCCAACGCAATGTCGATACCTTTGGCGTGGACATCAAAAAAATGAATATTGCACGCTTGACGATGGATGAAGTGATGCAAAATGAAAAATTTAATTTGATGGAAAAACAACGCATCAAAGTCATGTTTCGCGATATTTTTGATCAACTCGATAAGGTCGAATGGTAATACCATGATGGATCATCACAAACTACGCAGCGCGGTCTTTGAAAAGACGGGCATTAAAATCGATACCACCGATCCGATTTTTGCCTTGGTTGCATTGAATGAATCGGTGTTGGAAGAAATGTTTCAACGTCATTTGCATTTACTGCAAGCGAGCCATGGCATCAGTAGCGCGGACACAATCGTTCGGCCACCGCTGCGCACCACGATGCATGATAATTGGGAACAAGATGACAACCCCCAGGGCAATCCGCCTGGCGAAAGCGATGCCGATCCGGCGCTGCATCCAGCCACATCAAGCGCCCCGCCTCATCCACCTCATCCACCTCATCCACACCAACCATCCGATGCGGGAGCAGCGCCACTCAATCAACGCATATTGGTCTATGCTGCGGCCTTGGGTTTAGCCTGTGCATTGCTGGTGGTGGGCGCGCAAGCGCTACTGCAACCTGGGTTAAGCGCTGAACAAAAAGCGCAGTTGCAACAAGCTGAAAAACTACGCAAGGCGCTGGATAAACTTGACCCCAAACTGAAAGCCCAGTTACCGGCGGAACTCATGCAGCAAATGCGCCAAGCCAAGTAGGCAAACCCGGTGGCCAAACGCAATAAGCCAACTTTGAACAAAATTTTGTCAGCGACTTGATGTTGATCCGGTGCGGACGCAGCAATCAGCGCTACAATAGCTTCATTTGTTGGCAATCATTTGCAGCAATCGGCAATTATTGCAATAAAATTATGCCCCACTCCTTGCACAAACTTTATTCACCATAGAATACACCGCCCATGTCCTCAGCCAGCAATTTACTCGACGAACAAGCGCTTGATGCCTTGGTGCAATCGATACGAATTCCACCACGCCCGAGCTTATTGGTCGATGTGCAACTGGAAATGGGGAAAGATGATCCTGATCCACGTAAAATTGCACAACTGGTTGGCAAAGATGTCGCGATGTCGGCCTCGCTGTTAAAATCGGCCAATTCGGCCTTTTTCGCGCTGCCACGCAAAGCCGAAACGGTGGAACAGGCTACCAATTTACTGGGTTTGACCAAGTGTTATTCGCTGATTTTAGGTTTAATCGCGCGCAAAGCGATGCATGGCAATGGTTTGGCCTTGTCCAGCTTTTGGGATACCGCCACCAAACGCTCATTCGCCATGGCCAGAATTGCCCGTAGCACGCGCATTTGCGCACCCGATACCGCGCATACCTTTGGCTTGTTTTGTGATATTGGCATTCCCATGTTACTGAGCCGCTTTCCCGACTATAGCACCACCCTGCGCGAAGCCCATGCCGACCTGGAATGTCAAATCACTGAAATCGAGGATCGCCGCCACGGCACCAACCACGCGGCGATTAGCGCCATCATGAGCCGTAGTTGGGGTTTATCGCACGACGTGACCGAAGCCATCCGCTTTCACCACTTCTATGAATTAATCGGCGAAAGCAGCACCTCAAAAACCGTGGCGGGCCTGTTAGCCATGTGCGTCTTGTCTGAGCGCGCGATTCAAATGTATCGTGGTATCCACGAAACCGCTGAATGGAATCGCGGTGGTCTGGCAACCTGCGATATGCTGGCCATTTCTGAGCACGAAGCCGAAGAATGGTGCGATCAATTGCACCATATGTTTGATCACGAATTATAAATGGCAGGCCGCGCCACCCGGCTGCACCACGTCATTCATAACGTCATTCACAACACCACTGCACCAATTATTCACAAACAATATACCAGACATGGAAAAGATAAATTGGACGAATGATCGACAGATACGCATAATAGCGCCTGTCTCCTCTATTCTCCTCCTAGAAAATAGATTTCAGCCCACTCCTTGCAGTGGGCTTTTTTTTGCGCAAAATTATTTCACACCGGTGTCACACCTTATTTCACACCGATTAATTCAATATCAAACACCAAAATCGCATCGGGAGGAATCACGCCACCCGCGCCTTTTTTGCCATAACCCAACTCACTGGGAATAATCAAGGTGCGCTTGCCGCCCACCTTCATA
Source organism: Janthinobacterium lividum (assembly GCA_945864765.1). GTDB lineage: Bacteria > Pseudomonadota > Gammaproteobacteria > Burkholderiales > Burkholderiaceae_D > CAMBDR01. The sequence continues at coordinate 5,582 of CAMBDR010000293.1, forward strand.
CCCATCAAGCCTTGATCCCAGCCTTTAATGACTTGCTTGGCCCCGACTTGAAAACGGAAGGTATCGCGACCGACCGAGCTATCAAATTTTTGCCCATGGGCATCGACCGCGTTCGGATCATACAACCACCCGGTATAATGAACCTCAACCACCGATCCCAAACCTGCTTCGGCACCTTTACCGACCACATTATCGGTTTGCACCAAGGTTTTGCCGATGGCAGCAGCGGATGCCGACGCAGATGCGCGGGCGGGTTCGGCGGCTTGTGCAAAAGGGGCGCAAGTGGCCATAATTAAAGCCAGAGAGAATAAACGATGCTTCATTTGAATCACTTTCTAAAAAATTAAACGAAAAGGGTTTGGTATGCCGAATGAATATGGTAAATTTGGCGGCTACCACATCATAACAAGCTTATAGCCAAAATGACACTCGCAACACCGAAACAACGCCGCCTTTTCTACGCACTGTGGCCTGATGAAATCACCCGCAGCGCTTTGGCACGGGTGCAATTTGAATTGCACGGCAATAAAACCCGGTATCGAAATTTTCATA
>CAMBDR010000294.1 GCA_945864765.1 Janthinobacterium lividum
CCATCCCTTCATCGCCCTCGGCGCACGAAACGGTGACGAAGGTGCCGTCCTTCAATACATCGGTGGCATCGCCGCAACCCACCACCGCTGGCACACCCAACTCACGCGCGATAATGGCGGCATGGCAGGTACGGCCACCGCGATTGGTAACAATAGCCGCCGCGCGCTTCATGACCGGTTCCCAATTCGGGTCGGTCATATCCGCCACCAGCACGTCGCCCGGCTGTACTCGTTCCATTTCTGAAATATCGTGAATCACGCGCACCGGGCCAGCCCCAATTTTTTGCCCAATCGCGCGGCCTTGGGTGAGCACCGTGCCGCTGCCCTTGAGCGCGAAACGCTGTTGCACATCCCCCACTTTTTGCTGCGATTTAACGGTTTCTGGTCGCGCTTGCAAAATGTATAATTTGCCATCGCGCCCATCTTTGCCCCATTCAATATCCATCGGGCGGCCGTAATGTTGTTCGATGATGACCGCATATTTCGCCAGTTCCACCACTTCGTCGTCATTCAGCGAATAGCGGTTACGCAATTCAACTGGCACATCCACGGTTTTGACTGAGCGATGCGCTTTGGCTTCGCCGCCAAATTCCATTTTGACCAGCTTGGAACCGATATTGCGCCGAATTACGGACAGCTTACCCGCCGCCAACATCGGCTTATGGACATAAAATTCATCCGGATTGACTGCGCCCTGCACCACCGTTTCACCCAAGCCATAGCTGGAGGTAATGAAGACCACATCTTTAAAGCCCGATTCGGTATCCAGCGTAAACATCACCCCCGCCGCGCCCAAGTCAGAACGCACCATGCGCTGCACCCCGGCGGACAAGGCCACCACCGCATGTTCAAAGCCTTTATGCACGCGGTAAGAAATAGCCCGGTCGTTATACAGCGAAGCAAACACATGTTTGATGGCTTCCAAAATATTGTCGATGCCCACCACGTTCAAGAAAGTTTCTTGCTGGCCCGCAAACGATGCATCGGGCAAATCTTCCGCCGTGGCAGAGGAGCGCACCGCAAACGACATGGCGGTGCTGGAATCGGCCACCAGGCGTTGATAAAACTCGCCAATTTCTGCCAGCAAGCGCGGTTGGAACGGGGTGTCAATAATCCATTGACGAATTTCGGTGCCCGCTTGCGCCAGCGCGCGCACGTCGTCAATATTCAAGCTTTGCAAACGGGTGGCGATACGTTCAAACAAGGGCGGCGCACCGTTTTCGCTATAACTTAAAAAATCGCGGAAGGCCTGGGCTGTGGTAGCAAAACCACCCGGCACGCGTACCCCGGCGGTGGCTAATTGACTGATCATTTCGCCCAATGAGGCGTTTTTTCCGCCGACTGAATCGACATCGCTCATGCGCAACTGCTCAAATGCGGCAAGATAACGCGCTTCTTGCATTTCTGTGTTAGACATAATTACCTTTAGTTTGATGATAAGAAATCTTTTCGAACTGCTGCGCCAAGCTCAAATTCTTGTTATTCTTCGCATGAACCCGCCTAATGTCACAATGGCTGTCATTTTACCGCGTTGCACCAGAATTTCGCACGTGATTCGTATGCGATTGCTATATATGCACCACGCCCGGAATGACTTTTGAAGAAAACCGCTTGAGAACCGCTTAAGAACTGATTGAGAGCTGAAATGACTGAACCCCAACGCGCCCCCCTCCCCCTTGCTGATCGCACGGTATTTTTTGTCTCGGACGGCACCGGCATCACCGCAGAAACCTTCGGCCATGCCGTGCTGACGCAGTTTGAATTACGCTTTCGGGAAGTACGCCTGCCGTTTATGGATAGTATCGATAAAGCGCATGAAGTGTCGCGCAAAATTAATGAGGCGCATGAAAAAGATGGCCATTTACCCATCGTTTTTTCAACCTTGGTGAAGGCTGAATTATCGAATATCGTGCGCGCATCGAAATGCGTGTATATGGATTTGATCCAAACCTTCGTCGGCCCACTGGAGCAAGAATTGGGGGTGAAATCCACCCACACCATAGGCCGTTCGCACAATATTGCCGATAGTGAAGCCTATAAAAACCGGATTGAAGCCATCAATTATTCCCTGACGCACGATGATGGTCAGACCAATAAAAACCTGGCGCAGGCCGATGTAATTCTGGTGGGCGTGTCGCGCTGTGGTAAAACCCCAACCAGTTTGTACCTTGCGATGCAATATGGGATCAAGGCGGCCAATTATCCGCTCACCCCGGATGACTTTGAACGCGGACGCTTGCCCTCGGCCTTGCCGCCATTTAAAGCCAAGATTTTTGGTTTGAGCATTACCCCGGCACGTTTGGCGGAAATTCGCAATGAACGCCTGCCCGGCAGCAAATATGCGACCTTGGAAAACTGTCGTTATGAAATCAATGAAGCCGAAATTTTGATGAGGCGCGAGGGAATACGCTGGATGTCAAGCGCAACCAAATCAATTGAAGAGATTTCGACCACGATTTTGCAAGAGATTCGGATGGAGCGCAAATCGTTTTGATGGGTTGCGGTGGGCACAGGTGCCCACCCTCCTACAAAGCCATCAAAAGAAATGCTGCCACTCTTCCATCCAGGCCGGAAACGCTTGCAATTCCAGCGGTTTGGCAATGTAATAGCCTTGCGCATAGGTACAACCCATGCCTTGCAGGAAATCCCAATCTTGCTTGTCTTCGACCCCCACCGCCACCGAAAACCGATTTAAACTGCGCGACAAACTCAAACAAGAATTGAGCACGATACTCAAAGCCTGGTTTTCAGACGCACCCGCCACGAAACTGCGGTCGATTTTCAGCTCGGAGAAGGGAATGCGCGCTAACATTTGAATATTCGAATTTCCCGTGCCGTAATCATCCACCGACAGGCCAAACCCTTTCATGCGCAAGCGCGCCAGGGTTTCCCAAAATTGCGGATCATCCGCCAACACGGCAGACTCGGTAATTTCAAGTATCACATATTCCGCCTCAATCCCGTGCCGCTGTGCCGATTCGGCAATGCGGTCGGTAAAATTGGGCTGCGTTAATGAGGAGAGTGAAAGATTAATCGACACCGCAATCGGAAATTCCAGATCATGCCAAGTACGGCACGCGGAAATCGCTTTTTCGATCATGATCCAATTCAATAAATCGATTTGGCCGTATTGTTCCAGCACGGAAATAAAACTGCTTGGCGGTAAGATGCCGTGTACCGGGTGACGCCAACGCGCAAAGGCTTCGGCTCCTTTGATATAACCGGTTTTCAATTCCACCTTGGGTTGAAAAAACGGTTCAAACTGCCCGGCGGCCAAACCTTCGGCAATTTCTGCCAGTGAAAACGCAGGCAATGAATTGCGCGCTTTCTTTTGCCCTTCCGGCGTTTGTGAGAAAACTTGCAATAATTCTTGCAAGCGATCCGGGGTCGGTGGTTTTTCTATGGTGCCAAGCAAATTGACACCATAGGCTTTGGTCATGGTTTCAACTGAAAACAGCAGGGCGCGATCATGCGCCGTCACCAAAATGATGGAGGCCGATTGGTCAAGCTTGGCCAAATGCCGGATTAACTCCATACCATCCATATTCGGCATATTCAAATCGATTAATGCAATATCAATCGGATCATCCTTGCTAGCCCGAAATACGGCCAAGGCCTCAACGCCATCCGCAACTTCTACAATGCGTGTCGCGCCAAGTTTCTTTAGCATCACTGCCAAGGCCCAGCTTTGTACCGGATCATCTTCAGCCACCAGAAAATTTAACTCAGCAATCTGCATCACACATCCTTTCACATCAATTCTGAACCCGATTTTATCCTTAATTAGCCATTAATTCAGTCATTTTATGCAATCTGCTTGAAAAACTGAACAGTCCCTCTGGATTTTTTTGCCGCAAGGCAACAATAACTAGCGATTCTGCCGCAATTGTTCAAAAAAACACACGGCAGCGCAAGCGCCCACATTGAGCGATTCCATGCTGGTGGCATGCGGTATCGCGATTTGGTGAGTGGCCTGGCGAATTAAATCAACGCTCACGCCCTGCCCTTCGTGGCCAAATAGCCACGCCACTTGTTGCTGCAAATCAAGATCATACAAAGTTTGGCTGGCATGGGAGCTGGTTGCGAGTACCGGAATCTGGCTATTTTGGATTAAATCAGACAAATTCACTGCTTCAAAAATAGTCAGTAAAAACTGCGCACCCATGCCGGAGCGCAATACTTTAGGAGACCAAGCGGCGGCCGTGCCCGGACTGCAAAACACTTGTTTGATGCCTGCCGCTGCGGCACTGCGTAAAATCGAACCGAAATTACCGGGGTCCTGCACCTGATCCAACAAGAGCGCATTTTGTTCCAGTACAAAGCCGTCTGGCAGGGTCATGATCGGCGTTGGGATCACAAACAACACGCCCAAACCATGATCCACCGGGCTAACGGCCTGATATAAGGCATCGGGCAATAAAATGGTTTGCTCGCAACAGCTTTGCATCAGGGCCGCGATTTCGGGATGGTGTTGACTGTCTTGATTCACCACACAATGCAAAGGCTGGCCACAGTGCGCCAGATACATCTGGCACAGATGGCTGCCGTCGAGAAGGGTGCGCCCCGCTTTACGGCGTGCCGTAGCAGAGCTGGCCAGATGCTTGAGTTCTTTATACCAGGCATTATCGCGCGAGCTGATTTCCTTCATGTTGCACCTCCAGCTTGTGTTGTATTCGGGTTTGCCGGGTTTGCCGGGTTTGCCGGGTTTGCCGGGTTTGCTTCCAATACCGCGCGCACTGGTGCATAGCTGCGCCGATGCTCGGGGCATGCGCCATGCAATTGCAATCGTTCCAAATGCAAAGCCGTGCCATATCCTTTGTGCTGGTCGAACGCATAGTGCGGGTAGGCCAGGTGTAATTCGAGCAAGGATGCATCGCGCGCGGTTTTGGCCAAAATCGAGGCGGCCGAAATTTCGGCCACTTTATCATCGCCCTTGATGATGGCTTCACAGCGCAAGGGCAGATGCGGACAACGATTGCCATCCACCAATACCAGGCCGGGTGTGAGCTTTAACGCCAGCACGGCGCGCCGCATCGCCAACATGGTCGCTTGCAGAATATTTAAGCGGTCGATTTCTTCCACCGAAGCCGAGGCAATTTCCCAGGCCAAGGCATGCTGGCGAATTTCCAGCGCCAATTCATCGCGCTTTTGCGCACTCAGCTTTTTCGAGTCGCGCAAGCCAATAATCGGGTGGCGCGCATCGAGTATGACTGCGGCAGCATACACCGCACCGGCCAAGGGGCCGCGTCCGGCTTCATCCACCCCGCAAATCAGGGCATCACTATCGTCAAACAAGGCCAAACCAGCGCTGTTTGCGCTTTTTTGTGCGCTTTCTTGAGCATCCTCGCCCCGCTGCTTTTTCATCGCTTGCCCCGACTTTCGATCACACGTAACACCGCTTGCGCACTTTCCACTGCGGAATTACGCAACAGGCTATGATGCATATCGGTAAAACGCTGCACCAGCCTCCCGGTATGCGCGCTGTCTTGCATTTGCTGCCACAGTGCATTGGCCATGGCTTCCGGGGTGGCGGCATGTTGCAATAATTCAGGCACCAAAAACTCACGCGCCAAAATATTGGGCAAACCGATCCACGGTTGATAACCCATATGTTTTAACACATGCCAGGATGCGGCCATCATTTTATAGGCAATCACCATCGGTTTTTTGAATAAAGCCACCTCCAGCGAGGCCGTGCCGGAAGCAACCAAAACCCCATCGCTCGCGGCCATGCACTCGTGCGAGCAGCCATCAAAAATATGTAGGTTGGACGGATTTAACTGTTGGCCTAATTGCCCGCCAAGTTGGGCCTGCTGCACAATTTGTTCAAAATAAGCGCGCTGCCCGGGGCCTGCCATGGGCACCACAAAATGCAGTTGTGGATCGCGCTGCAACAGGTTTTGTGCCGCTTGCACAAACGCCAGCGCATTGTATTTCAATTCCGACATCCGGCTGCCGGGCATAATCGCGACCACCCGTGCGCTGGCGGGCAGGCCCAGTGCCGCGCGTGCGGCCTCGACCGGCACTTGCAAGGGAATCACTTCAGCCAAAGGGTGGCCGACATAACTGACCTCAATCCCCGCAGCCTGATAAATTTCCGCTTCAAACGGGAATACCACCAACATG
>CAMBDR010000295.1 GCA_945864765.1 Janthinobacterium lividum
CCAAGCCATTCGCAGCAAACTTAAAACCCTGTATGGCGTGCTCAAGGGGGTGGATGCTCATTTGCGCTTTGTGATGTTGACTGGTGTGACCAAATTTTCAAAAGTGAGCCTGTTTTCCGGCTTGAACAACCTGAAAGACATCACCCTGACGCCAGCCTGGTCAGCCCTGTGCGGCTACACCGAACATGAACTGGAAACCGTCTTCGCACCCGAGCTGCCGGGGCTGGATCGGGCGCAAATCCGGCGTTGGTACAACGGCTACAATTGGCGCGGCGAAGCGGTGTACAACCCGTATGATTTATTGCTGCTGTTCGACACGCGTGAATTTCAAACCTGGTGGTTTGAAACTGGCACCCCGACCTTTTTAACCAAACTGATGGCCCAAATTGGTTTTTTTACACCGGATCTGGCGCGCTTTAGCGTCGGTTCCGAACTCATTTCCAGCTTTGACGTAGACCAAATCACGCCCGAAGCCTTGTTGTTTCAAACCGGTTACCTGACCATACTGGAAACGCGCCAACTGCCATCTGGCCCTTGGGTCTACACGCTGGGCTACCCGAATCTGGAAGTGGAAATTAGCCTGAACAGCCACTTGTTGGCGGCTTACACGGGCGACATGCGCAAAAGCAACCAGCACCGGCTGCAACTGGAACAACTGTTAACCAGCAACGACGTGCCCGCCCTGAAAGCACTGTTCGAATCCTTTTTTGCCGGATCGCCGGACCGCGGCCTACCCTACAACTGGTTCGTCAACAACCAAATTGCCGATTACGAAGGTTTTTACGCCAGCGTGTTCTACAGCTATTTCGCCGCGCTGGGCTTTGATATGGTGGTGGAGGACGCCACCAACCATGGCCGCATCGATATGACCGTCAAACTGCCGGATCGCATCTTTTTGTTTGAATTCAAGGTGGTGGAACTGCTGCCTGAGGGCCAAGCCTTGCAGCAATTAAAAGACAAAGCCTATGCCGACAAATACCGCCGCAGCGGCTTGCCCGTGGTGCTGGTTGGCGTGGAATTTTCGCGCACCAAGCGCAATGTGGTGCGCTTTGAGGTGGAGAGCGCATAAGCGCACACAGCACCCACCGCACACCCATAAGGCACAGGCAAATGAGCGCAGACACCGACGCACCAGCATTCACCACCCCCGACCCTTGGCTGAATCGCTGGCTACCGCTGCTGGCAGAGTGCGTCGGCCAAAATACCATTCTCGACATCGGATGCGGCGATGGCGCAGACCTGGCCAGGCTGGCAGCGGCGGGCTTCAAACTGATTGGATTTGACTTGTCGCCGCAACAAGTGGCACTGGCAGCGGCCAACGTACCCGACGCACAAATTTACTGCCTGGACCTGCGCGACCCGTTTCCGATTACTACCCGCCCGATTGCAGCCGTGCTGGCCAGCCTGTGCCTGCACTACCTGCCATGGAATGAAACGCTGGCCGTGGTGGCGCGTATCCACCAATTGCTGCCGCCGCGCGGGCTGTTGCTGTGCCGGGTCAATTCAACCGAAGACCACCACAACGGTGCCAGCGGCCACCCCGCCATCGCCGACAATTATTTTTTGGTCGATGGCAGCCCCAAGCGCTTTTTCGATCAAGCCGCCGTGCAAGCCCTGTTTGCCCAGGGTTGGCGCTTTCTCTCGCTGGAACATTACACCACCCACAAATACGAGCTACCCAAAACCGTGTGGGAAGCCGTGCTGGAGCGCGACGGTTAGTCCATGCGCCAGCCTGGTCAGCCTGCCTGGCTGCCAGTGTATTCGCTTAAAACCGGCAGGCTGGCACTCACGCAGGTGCCCTGGCCGAGGGCCGAGCTAATTTCAAACGTGCCCGCCAGTGCGGCAACCCGCTCGCGCATACCCATCAGGCCAATGCCGGGGGTGTGGCCGGGTGCCAGGGGGTCGAAACCGCGCCCGTCATCACTCACTTTAAGGGTGACGCTGCCCGCCTCATAGCTCAGTAACACAGAAATTGTCTTGGCTCCGCTATGGCGCAGCGCGTTGGTGACGGCTTCTTGCGCGATGCGAAAAAATACCAGTTCCAGCGTGGCGGGCAGGGCGATCAGTTGGCCACATTGTTCAACACTGACCTTGATCGAGGTGCCCACGGTCAGGCGCGGTAAGTCGCGCTGTAAGGCATTGATCAAATCAATCGGCGGCGGTTTGATTTTTTTGCTGCGCAATTGCTTGAGCAAGTGGCGCGTTTGGGTAATGCCATCCCGCGTGAGTTCAATCGCCCGGTCAACATAGGTTAAACCGGTCTGACTTCTTTGCAAGCTGCCTTGGCGGGTGCCTTGAGACTCATCCCGCACTCTGGGGTTTTTGCCTTCGCTGACCAAAATCTCACGCGCGGTATCGAGTTGCAACAGCACGCCGGTCATGGTTTGCGACAGGTTGTCGTGCAAATCCAGCGAGATTTGCTGTCGTTCGGCTTGAATTAATTTGGCCTGGGTTTCTTTTAACGATTCCAGCGCATCGGCCAGTTCTTCATGCGATTGCGCCAGTTCCTCATGCGAGTGGGCCAGCGCCTCATGCGAGAGCGTTAGCTTATGGTGGGCGATGGAATTGGACAGGGCAATCGCGCTATAGCTGGCCAGGATGCGCAAAAATTCGAGCTGGTCTTTGTTGTAGGCGTGTTGCTGTGGGCTTTGTACGGACAGGCAGCCGATAACACGTTGCTCGGCCAATAAGGGTAAATAGACCACGGTTTCCATCGGGTCACCCGCACTGGGTGGCGGAATAGCGCCAACATAAGCGGATAATTCAGCGCTGTTATGGGCGATCAGTTCGCGTTGTTGGCGCACGCACCACACGGCAGCGCGGTTGTGCTGGTCCAGACTCATCAGCGTATTGGGCAGGCGCTGCTGATGTTCCATTTTGTAGACAAACGCGATCTGTGCTTTGTTTTCGTCCAGAATGCCAATTAAAAACACATCGGCGTCGAGCCGCGCGCTCACTTGCTGGTAGACCCGGTCAAAGGCTTGCTCGGTATCGAGCGTGGCGGTCAGTTCGCGCCCAATTTCGGCAAGGTTCAGAATATCGGCGGTGCGGGCATCAATTAGCGCTTGAAGGGCTTCAGACTTGTTGCGCAAGCGCGCCACGCGCCAGCGTAAGCCCGCCAGCAGGCTTAAACCCAGCAACCATAGCATCAGTGTGATAAACCACCAGCTTTGCCACCATGTGGGCAAGACCCGAATCGGGATACTCAGCTCATGCTGGCTCCACCTGCCGATGCGGTTGCTGCCGCGCACCTGCAACTGGTATAGGCCCGGCCACAGATTGCCATAGGCGGCGATGCGGTGGTTGGCGTCGGCGTTGACCCAGGCGTTGTCGTAACCTTGCAGCCGATATTGGTAGCGGTTTTTACCCGGCTCGGTATAGTCGAGCGCGGCAAATTCAATCGCAAAATTGCGTTGTGTCGGGGTTAGCGCAAGGGTTTGGCGCGCGCCTTGGCGGGCGGTTTGGCCAGTGCCAGGGTTTTGCAGCAGTGCGCCCGAGGCCACGGTTTCACCATTGATTTTCAGTTCGGTGGCCACCAGTGGCGGTAAATAATCGTAGTCCTTGAAGCGCGTCGGGTCGATGATGGTCACGCCTTTGGTGCCACCAAACAGTAGCAGACCATCGCGGGTTTGGCCGTATGAACCGAGCCACTGTGCGCCACTATCCACGCCGTCGGCAATGGTCAGGCGCATCATGCGCATTGGGCGTGGGGCAGGCGTTATGCGGCCATGGGTGGCCCCCTCAATCACCACGTCTTCGGTCCAGATGCGCCCCTCCCGGTCTTCCAGCAAATTGCCGCCCACATGTGCGCCGGGGCTACCCAGGCTGGCACTGATATGTTCAAATTGCGCGCGGCGGCCATCCCGGCTTTGCAAGCGTTCAAGGCCTTTGTCGGTGCTGACCCAGAGCCGCTGCTGGTGGTCAAACAATAAGCCGCCAACATAGTTGGAAATCAAGCCGCTGGCGCGATCCGGTTCGGCGGGAATGTGAATCATGCCGCGTTGCTGCGGCTCTTGCAGCCACAAGCCGTTATTGGTGCCGACCCAGATGCGGCCTTGCTGGTCTTGGGCCAGGGCATTGACGCCGCTTTGCATCGGTCGGCCCTGTTCATCGGTGAGGGCTTCAAACTGACCCTGGCTGGCGTCGGGTCGCCAGCGCATCAGGCCGCGACTGGTTCCGACCAAAAGGCTACCGTCGCGGCTGGCGAGGAAGGTGCGTACCTTTAATTCGGCCCAGGCTGGGACTCTTATCCAGTTCTCGCTGCCGCCAAGCTGGCGAATCACGCCGGCCTGGCGCGTGCCCGCCCAGATGCTGCCATCGCTGGTTTGGGCCAGCGCGGTAATGGTGGCATCCGGTAGTGATCCGGCCGGGGCCGGGGCGGGGCCAAGGTAGGGTCGGTAGCCTTTGATCAGGCCGCGTTGGCGGTCAAACACATCGATCCCGTTGCCATTGCTGCCAAACAGAATCTGCCCGTTGGCCAATTCCAGCACACTGCGGATGTTGGGGTGGCTCAAACCCCAGGCTTGCCTTGGGCTATGGCGCAGCATGCGCACCATGCTGTTGTTGGCATTCATGCGCTGTAGGCCAGCACCCCATGTGCCGACCCAGAGCCAACCGCTGCGGTCCAGCAACAAGGGTTTTACGTCGTCCATTGCCAGGCTGCTGGCCAGCGTGCTGTCATGGCGCAGGGTTTGTAGCAGATGGCCGTTGCTGGCGGCAAGAATATTGATGCCGCCGCCAAAGGTGGTCAGCCAGATTTGATCCGGGCCTACCTGGGTAATTTTTTGAATCCAGGGGTGGCTTAGTTGCGTCAACGGCAGCCAATTTACCGTGGGCGTGTCTGGCGCTGTGCTGCCCGGCATAATCCAGGCGACGCCGTGCTCACGCGTACCCAGCCAAATCTTGCCATCCTGGGCTTGAAACAGGGTTTCCACATTTTTGCCTGTGAAGATGGTTTCAAAGCGTTTGCCATCGCTGGCCATGCGTTGTAAACCACGGTTGCTGCCTACCCACAAACGCCCGCTTTTATCCCATAACAGGCTGTGGACTTTATTGTCCAACAGGCTATGCGGCGCGCTGCTATGGGTAAATTGCAGCAAGCGGTTGGTGGATTTGGGCAGGTGGTATAAGCCCTGCCCGGTCGCGATCCAGATGCCACCGCGCGCATCCTGGGTGATGTCTGAAATCGGGCCGCCGCCCAGGCTATCCGGTTTTTTTGCATCGTGGCGAAAATGTTCAAAGCGTTCGGTGGCCGGGTCAAATACCGAGACGCCATCCGAGAGCGTACCCACCCAGAGGCGGCCATCGCCCGTTGCCAGCAAGGCATTGACATAATCGCCTGCCAGCGAAAACGGGTCGCTGGCATTATGGGCAAACTTGCGGAAACGGTAGCCGTCGTAACGAAGCAGGCCACCCTGGGTGCCGATCCAGATCAAGCCGCGTGTATCTTGCGCCAGCGCGGTGATGGGTTGGTTATCAATGGTTTCGGCGTCGCCCACGCGTTCAAATTGCGCTTCGGTGAAGGGAAAATCGGCGGCGACCGCGCGCGCTGCCAGCAAAGCCATCGGCAGGCAGGTGCTTAGCCAGAACAGCAGGCAGGATAGATATTTCAGGTTTATTCTCATACTAAAATTCCCTTCTGAGGAAATTTTGCAACTGTGGTGCATATGTGTACTGACGGAAAACCGCGACTGCAAAATAGCCGAGTACAGTATCGTCGGCAAGATTTCACACAAATATCCGCTGAAGCCATGCCACCAATTTGGCGCATTCTGGTGCATCGATGTCGAAGATTTGCTTTTCTACTGCGCCGCGCATTGAGGCCGGTGGTTTTTCTTGCCAGGCCAGAAACGTATTGACTTCTGCTTTTGCGCCATGCAGTTGCGGGTTGAATAGCATCGGGTCAAGTGACGCAACCGTGGTACGGGCATGCTGCATGAGTTTTTGGTAGGGATGATGAACCACCATTTCCTTTAATAAATCTTCCAGCATGCCATCGTCCTGATGGTTGGGCAAAATGAAAAGGCCGATTGCTGCCGGGTTGGTCGGGTGGGTAAAAATTTCACCTGCGGCTGTGCCGTTTTGTTCTAAATTAACGAAACCGCTGCTGGCCAGCACTTCGGCAA
>CAMBDR010000296.1 GCA_945864765.1 Janthinobacterium lividum
TTCCATGGGAGTAGTGATTGAAGTAGATGAGAAATTGGGCGCAGGCTGCAGCGGCAAAAATAAATGCGCATCGCGTTGCGGCCCGCGTCGTTTAATAAATTGTAAATCGATCCCGCCCAAAGCCGGACGCAAAGCCAGCCGCAAGACGGCGGGCGAAGCGTCTTGCGCACTGGCCAGCGGGCGCAACATGCAAAACAGGGTTTCGCCCTGCTGCGCCGCCAAATGCAAACGCCGTAGCGATTCAGGCCGCGCATGTTGCGCCCAAAATAACAACACACCACAGCAACCACTGCGCAATACTTGCTCAGCCGCCCACAAGGCATCGGCCCCATGTTTGCTACGCAACCAAACCAGCCGCTCAGGTGCCAGCCCCCAATGCGCAAAACCCAAAGTTTGCGGCTTGTGTGGCGGTTGTAATAACACAATGCGCCCGGCCTTAGCCAGGGCCGGGTACAATAAACGCAATTCACCAATGCCCGGTTGCTGCACCAATAAATCAATCAAACACCCGGTTGGCCAACCGCCACCGGGCAATTCTGCCGACAATACCGGATACCCGGTATCCACGCAGTGTTGATTGGCCCGCGCCAATTGCGAAGCCAGCCACAAGGCAGGGTGCAGGCTTTCCGGTTGAATCCGGGCATTGAGGGTATTCGCGGCATTCGCGGCATTCATGATTTTTCACTCGCATCGACTGTATCAAACAACAGTACTACGAATTCTACGCCATGCAAACTTTTTTTTCACGGCTTTTTTACAGCATGGCGCATGATGTTATCATGCCAAAGCGCCTGTTATTTCCCAACGAAACAAGCCGTTTCTGCGCAAAAATCGCTTAATATTGCCAGAACATTTAAACTGGACGCCAACTCCCATGTTCAATACCCCACCTTCCACCCTTCATATCATCGGCGCAGTGCTGTTTGGCCTGGCTTTATTGCATACCTTCAGCGCCAAATATTTTGCATTCCTGGCCCAGCGCCATCCGCGCCATGCCGGTTTGTATCATTTATTGGGCGAGGTGGAAGTGGTGTTTGGCTTTTGGGCCTTTATTTTGATTTGCCTGATGGCCTTTATTGGCGGCACCCAGCAAGCCATCGATTATGCCGAATCACGCAAATTTACCGAACCGCTGTTCGTGTTTGTGGTCATGGTAATTGCCGCTTCGCGCCCGGTGCTCGACATCGTGGGCCGTAGCGTCCTCCTGCTGGCACGCATATTGTCCCGCATTTTTCGCATCCGCAGCAACCTGATCCAGGTCTGGCTGGGTTTGGGCCTGATGCCATTAATGGGTTCACTCATTACCGAACCGGCCGCCATGACGCTGGCCGCACTCACCCTCGCGCCGCTGGTATTTCGCCCGGAAGTGAATGAGCGCCTGAAATACGGCGCACTGGGCGTGTTATTCGTCAACATTTCAATTGGCGGTTCCCTGACTGCGTATGCCGCCCCGCCCGTGCTGATGGTGGCGCATACCTGGGGCTGGGATAGCAGCTACATGTTTTTTAATTTGGGCTGGAAAGCGGCCATCGCCGTCATGATTAATGCCACGGTCATCAGTTATTTGCTGCGCAAGCATTTAATCATGCCAATGCCCGAAACCCGCCCTGCCGTGCCCTTGTTGGTGTCAGGCATTCATTTGGGTTTTCTGGGCATGATGGTCGTCTTGGCGCATCATCCGGTATTGTTCGTTGGCCTGTTTTTATTTTTCCTCGGCTATACCCATGCCTATGACAAACACCAAAGCCCGCTCATCTTAAAGGAAGGCTTGCTGGTGGGGTTTTTTCTGGCGGGCCTGGTGGTGCTTGGTGGCATGCAGCAATGGTGGTTGCAACCGATTATTTCGAGCCTGAAACCGGGTGCCCTGTTTCTCGGTGCCGCCGCGCTCACCGCCATTACCGACAATGCCGCCCTCACCTACCTTGGCTCACTCATTACCGGCTTGTCGGAACAAGCCAAACTCATGCTGGTGGCTGGCTCGTTGGCGGGCGGCGGCTTAACCGTCATCGCCAACGCGCCCAATCCGGCAGGCGCGGCCCTGCTTAAGCGCGGCTTTCAGGATGAATCGATTGGCGCACTCGAATTGCTGATGGGTGCGGCTTTACCCACCGTCGTCGCATCATGCCTATTAATTATTGATTTGATATAAAATGGCATCAACATCATCTTAAAAGCCGCAAATTTGCCACACAGAACCAAATTTTTCTGACTGGATTGGCAAACCAACCGCCAAATCCCGGTGATACGCCTATACTGACGACATCAATGACCAGCGCAAAGGTGTTTTATGTCAGCCCAGGAAATGTATAAAAGTAAGCGTGTCAGCGCAGCAGATGCCATGGATTGGGTGAAAGATGGCGACCACATCATCATCCCCACAGCGGCAGGCGAACCGCCCACGCTCTTGGCCGCACTCTCGGAGCAACGCCACCGCTTTCATGATGTCAAGGCAGTGCAATTATTATGCATGCGCAAACATGGCTATCTGGACCCCGAAACCATTGAACACGTGCGCCATGTGGCGCTGTTTTTGGGGCCGCATGCGCGCGCGGGTGGGCAAGCTGGTTGGGTTGAATTCATCCCGAATTATTTTTCTGAAATGCCCAGCCTGATCGAGCGCGATTATATTCCCTGCGATGTGGTATTTACACTGGCTTCGCCGATGGATGAAAACGGCTATTTTTCGATCAGTCTGGCCACCGATTACACCATGGCCGCCATGGCCAAAGCGCGCGATGTGGTGCTGGAAGTGAACCCGAATGTGCCGTATGCGCATGGCAACTGCCACATCCATATCTCGCAAATTTCAGCCTTGATTGAAAACGATGATCCGATTTTTGAAGTCGGCCTGCCGCAAATTGGCCCGGTACAAGAAGCGATTGCCAAATACGTGGCGGACTTGATCGAGGATGGCTCGACCCTGCAAATCGGCTATGGCGGCATTCCCGATGCGGTGGCGATGCAATTGACTGAGAAGCGCGACCTGGGGATTCATACCGAAATGATAGGCGATGGCATTTTGCGCCTGATTGAAAGCGGGGCCATTACCAACCGCCGCAAAAATTTCAATCGCGGCAAGATGATCGCCACCTTTGCGCTGGGTTCCAAAAACTGTACCAGTTCATGCATCGCAACCCGATGCTGGAAATGCATCCGGTCGGTTTTACCAATGATCCGTATAGTGCCGGGCAAAACGATAAATTAATCTCCATCAATGCCTCTTTGCAGGTCGATTTTTTAGGTCAATGCGCCTCAGAAAGCTTGGGCCAGACCCCCTATTCCGGTTCCGGCGGGCAAACCGATTTTGTCCGTGCCGCCAACCGATCGTATGGCGGTAAATCGTTTATTGTGCTGCCTTCCACCGCCAAACAATATACCATTTCGCGCATTCGGCCGATGATTACCCAGGGTTCGCATATCACGGTAGGCAAAAACGATGTCAATTACGTCATCACCGAATATGGGGTAGCGCAATTGCGCGGTAAAACCAATCGCCAGCGCACCCAGGAATTAATCGCCATTGCGCACCCGCAATTTCGTGAAGAACTCACTGCAGAAGCCAAACGCATGAACTTTTTATAAGGTATTTTACAACTCAGTTTATAGATCATCCGGCACATGCGGCCCAAATGCGCCACTTTTGATAATGCCATACGCAATAATCGCAGAAATAATGGCATAGATGATGCGTGGCACCCATTGAGCCACCTGTGCCTGCTGCATGGCCAGGCTGGCGTTTTCGCCGTTGGCGTAGCGCGCTAACATCTCGGGCAAGCTACCGGAGGCTTCACCAACTTGTACCAGGCCGAGCAAACTATCTTCGTTAATGGCGGGTATGGCGCGCACGGCTTCGGCCAGGGTGGCCCCTTTTTTCATGCGCGGCAAAATACGCGCCAACTCGATGCGCAACAACACATTGCTGGCGCTTTGCAAAGCCACTGGCAGCGCTTCAAACATGGGCAAGCCCGCTTGCAGCAACAGCGCCAAACTTTGCCAAAAGTCGCATAAATTGCGCCGTTTATGCATGCGCCCAAACAGCGGCAGGGCCAATAAAATATGATCCAGCGCCCCCGGTTTGGCATCCAGCGGGCGCATTTGAAAACGCCGAAACGCATACACCATGGCCGCCACCCCCACCCCCACCGAGAGGATCGAGCGCAGCGCCTGCCATAAGTACGCGCCACCACTCAAGGTGCCCGCCACCAATTGCGGCAAGGGGGAAATAAATAAGGACAGCAAGCCCATCACGGCAGGCAACATCAGGCGTGACTTCATGGTTTTAAGCTGCTGCGCCTTCTCCGTATAAAGCTCGCCCAAACGGCGGTAACTGGGGCTGGGGTCGCCCGCCGCCAAGGCCGCCTGCAACAGGCCCGCTTCCAGCGGCGTCCACAAACCACTTTGCAAACCTGCTTGTGCGATATTTTGCCCGCGCATCATGCCGCGCCGGGTTGCCTCCACCCGCGCTTGCCAGGGTGCGGGTAATTTAATCATCGGTAAGGCTTGCAATGGTGCAATGCCGGCATGTTCCAGTGCCGCCAAATGGTGCAATAAATCGGCACGCACGGCATACGGGAGAGGGAGGTGTGGGGTCTTTTTCATGCATGCCATTGTGCCATGAATTACCGCTCGATCAAAGCGGGTGCGGCCAAATTGCTTGGTAAAAAGCCACCTGTTGTCAATTTGGCGCTGCTTTATCCACGTCTTTTTTGTTTTTTGCTGCAAAACTGATGCACGCGCGCAATTTACGTGCTAGGGTAAGGCCTATCATTATTGATCTGTACGCTATCAACTTACCTCCCATGACCCGAGCCAAAAAACTCATCGGCGCTGAGCTGGATTTGCTTATTTTGCTGCCGCTATTGTTGCTGCTGTCGCTGCTGGCGGCCATCTGTGCGGCAGTGGTTTATCAGGTCACGCAAGAACGCGATGCCGTCATGCAACAAGCCAAAACCAACAGCCAGGAATTGGCCCGCACCTTAGCCGAGCGCAGCGCCCGTATTTTGCATCAGGCCGATCATATTTCCCAACTGTTTAAACTCGCTTACGAAACCAGTAACGTGGAAAACCGCTTGACCATTGCCCAATTCACACGCAAAAACGGGGCCATGAATAGCGCCCTGCCGTATGATGTTGATCTACATATCTCGCTCATTAATCATCAGGGGAAGATCATCGATAGCACGCAGCCACTTGCCAACGTCAACCTCGCCGGGCAAGCTTTTTTTAAAGACCATGCCAAGCGCAATATGGACAGCTTGCTGATCGACAAGCCCTTTCTCGATAGCAGCCACAAAAAATGGCTGATTCAGTTGAGCCGCCGCTTAAATCTGCCCGATGGCAGCTTCGCCGGCGTGGTGACGGTGGCGCTTGATCCCGCGTATTTTATCGAAAATACGGACCCCACCGAATTGGGCAAACGCGATATTTTTATTCTCAACAGTCCGGCTGAACAACGCAGTATTTGGTCTATCGGTGGCCGAATTGACACCAGCCAGCAGCTCGATTTAACGCGCTTGCACCCGGCATCAATGGTCAAACAGGCGCTGCCAAGCCAGACAGCGATTGACTCTGTGGCCCGCATTTATGGTAGCCGCGAATTAATCGAATTTGGTATCGTCGCCATTGTGGGCCTGGAGCTTGAGCAACAACTGGCCCAATATGAGCGGCGCAAAAACATGGTTATCCGGGCCACATTCATCCTTGGCATGTTGATTGCCGTCGGCATGATCTTATTCGCGAAAAAAAGCCGCGCCTTAAAAAAGAGTATCCTGGCCAATCAGCAAGCCCAATCTTTGCTGTATCAACTACGCCAGCAAATCGATCGTGCCAACCAGGCGCTTGCCGCAAACGTGCATACTGAAGTCGCCGCCAAGCCCGGCACCGAACCGGAATCCGCCGAATCTGAACCAGCCGAATCTGAACCAGCCGAATTTGAACAGCATAATAATCGCCATTTCTTACAATCGTTAATCGACCATTTACCGGTTCTGGTCGCGGTAAAAAGCATGCGCAGTGAAAATTTTGGCCAATTTGTGATGTGGAATAAAACCGCCGAAATCAACACGGGCTATCTGGAAAGCACCA